>SVEA01000187.1 GCA_015057615.1 Lachnospiraceae bacterium
CTCAATAAAGCTTCGATCTCACTACTGTATGGTATTGATTATAACCAAAATAAAGTAACTAATAAACCAAAAAGTGTCAGTAACCAGTTTTCATTCATAGTGGTGCGGCAAACGCATGAGGGATTTGACACTCAAATCAAGAAATAGGAGTAGGAATAAGGAGGTTTTTTATGGCAGCAGCAATTATTATCGGTGCTCTGATCTTAGGGTATACTGGCTATGTTATTTATCGTAAGGTAAAGGATGTGAAAGAAGGCAAGTCCTGCTGTGGCAGCTGCTCCTCCTGCCCATCCAAAGGAAAGTGCAATGATGATACGAAAATTAAATGAACTTCACAAATGATGCAACAGAAACAAAGATATAGGGTCCTATTCATGCTTTTTGTTTTGATATGACTTATGACACCCATATTAAATAATTGGATTTTCAGATGATGAAATGGAGATAGATGGGAATAAAAGCAAATGGGTTTCGCGAGCAATGAAGCAAGAATAAATGGGGTTTCGTAAACAAGAAAATAGAAATATATGTAAACCATCAGTGGGTGAAAAGTACCTAAAAATAAGGCGCTACAGCGGGCATTTAGGTGCTTTTCACTAATTTTATTTATTTAACAAACAATTTCAAAAAATAAAAAAGGAAATAGGAAGCCTTTGTAGAATAATAGTAGTATAAGTGCGTTTTGCTTTGGCTTATGCATTCGAACACATTAGATTCCGTGATTACCGTTAAGGAGGGGATTGGTTATGGAACAAAGTTTGAACCTAAGACAAAGGATGGAGAAGAGGGAGCATGAGATTTTAAGTCCTTATGCTGCTTTTTCTGACTGCTCACAAGGAAGAGATTTTGAGGAAGAACCATGCGATATTCGTCCGGTTTATCAAAGAGACCGGGATCGGATTCTTCACTCCAAATCTTTTCGAAGATTAAAGCATAAGACCCAGGTGTTTCTGGCTCCGGAGGGGGATCATTACCGTACCCGGCTGACCCATACCCTAGAGGTGGCTCAGATCGCCAGAACCATTGCAAAGGCACTGCGCTTGAACGAGGATTTAACGGAAGCAATAGCATTGGGGCATGATTTGGGACACACACCCTTTGGTCATGCAGGGGAGCGGGCGTTGAACCGTATTTGTCCGGAAGGCTTCGAGCATCACCTGCAAAGCATCCGCGTTGTAGAGTTTATAGAGAATCGTGGAAGAGGGCTAAATCTTACAAAGGAAGTGCGAGATGGGATCAAAAATCACCAGACGGAAGGGAACCCCTCTACGCTGGAAGGAAAAATTGTAAGATTATCAGACAAAATTGCCTATATCAATCATGATATTGATGATGCCATCCGCGGTAAGATCATTACGGAAGAGGATATACCCAGAGAATTTACGGATATTCTGGGACACAGTCTCGGGAAAAGATTAGATACGCTGGTTCATGATATCGTATCCAACAGCGACGGGCATAACGATATTATCATGTCACCGGATATCGAAGCTGCGATTCAGAACTTGCGAGAGTATATGTTTACCAGTGTTTATTTAAATAAAGTAGCAAAGGGACAGGAAGAGCAGGCGGAACGACTGCTAGAGGAACTGTTTCGATACTATGAAATGCACCTGGAACAATTACCGGAGGAGTACCTTCTTCGGATGGAACAGATCGGAGAACCCGCCTATCAGGTGGTTGTTGATTATATTGCGGGGATGACGGATCGATATGCAGTAGCAAAGTTTAAGGAGCTGATGATTCCGGCTGCGTGGGGTGTCTATTAGAAGGAAACGTTAATTTAGCTTACAGCTTGGGAGGTAGGTGCTTTTGTATTATCCGGAGGAGTTAGTTGAGGAAATAAGAAACAGAAATGATATCATAAGTGTAATTGGCTCCTACATAAAATTACAGAAAAAAGGAAGTAACCATATGGGGCTTTGCCCTTTTCATAATGAAAAGACACCTTCCTTCTCCGTAAGTTCCTCCAAACAAATGTATTATTGCTTTGGCTGCGGAGCAGGCGGAAATGTATTTACCTTCATTATGGAATATGAAAATTATACATTCGTGGAAGCGTTAAAATTCCTTGCAGAAAGAGCCGGGGTAGCGCTTCCCGAGCAGGAATACTCCGAGGAAGCGAGAAAAAAGGCAGATTTAAGAACAAGGCTTTTGGAGGTTAACAAACAGGCGGCAAAGTATTTCTATTATCAACTAAAGTCCAAACGTGGACAAGCTGCCTACCAGTATTTGACCGGACGCGGTCTGACCGATGGGACGATAAAGCAGTTTGGTTTGGGATATTCCAATAAATACAGTGATGATCTGTATAAGTATCTAAAGAATCTAAGTTATGAGGATGACTTTCTAAAGCAGTCCGGGCTGGTAACGATTGATGAGAAACGGGGTGCCTCCGATAAGTTCTGGAATCGTGTGATGTTTCCAATTATGGACGTCAATCAACGAGTGATCGGTTTCGGCGGCAGGGTGATGGGGGATGGTATGCCCAAATATCTTAATACCCCGGAGACCTTTCTGTTCGATAAGAGCAGAACGCTGTATGGATTAAATGTTGCAAAAAACAGCCGGGAACCGAATCTTCTGATCTGCGAAGGGTATATGGATGTGATCGCACTCCACCAGGCGGGATTTACCAATGCCGTTGCGGCTCTTGGTACCGCATTTACCCTGCAGCATGCCAATCTGATGAAGCGCTACACACAGGAAGTACTTCTTACCTTTGACAGCGATAATGCCGGAACGCAGGCAACCCTTCGGGCGATACCGATTCTAAAGGAAGCCGGGCTTTCGGTTAAGGTAGTCAATATGAAACCGTATAAGGATCCGGATGAATTTATCAAAGCTTTGGGTGCAGAGGCTTACCGTCAGAGGATGGCAGAAGCAAAGAACAGCTTCTTCTATGAGATCGACGTTCTGCAGAAGCAGTATGATATGCAGGATCCGGAGCATAAGACCAGGTTCTTTCATAAGACGGCGAAGAAGCTTTTGAGCTTTCATGAGGAACTGGAGCGGAATTTTTATATGGAGGCAGTTGCCAAAAACTATGGGATCGATATCGAGCAGCTGACAAGGCTGGTGAACCGCTTAGGAGCCCAAATGGTGGGCGGAATCGTTGAAACAAAGGAATACCAGCAGGATGTCCGTAATGCAAAAAGGAACCGGGAGGATGGAATTATAAAATCACAGAAGCTGATGCTGACCTGGCTGATTGAGGATAATTCTTTATTTGATAAAATAGCCGGGATCCTGGGTCCGGAGGATTTTACCGAAGGAATCTGCGGCGAAGTGGCAAGCCTGGTATTTGAACAGTATGAAAAAGAACACACTTGTTTTCCTGCAAAGATTATTAATCGATTTGAAAGTAAGGAAGAGCAATCGGAAGTGGCGGCTCTGTTCTCTGCGGGAATTAAGGGGGAAATGAATAAAGCGGATTGGCAGAAGGCACTGTCTGACACCGTTCAACGGCTAAAGGAATATAGCCTGAACAAACAGAGTGAGAAAGCCATTGCAGTGAATGATACAGCGCTGCTGCAGAAAATTATACTTCAGCAGGCAGAGCTTAAAAAACATAGCATTTCGATTGATTTATGATTGCAGCCAGGGGAAACCGGCGATTAGCAGAAATTGCATATTTCATCAAATGATGGTTAAAATATAAAAGAAGTTTAAGAAGGAAGGATTATCAATGGATGAGAATATTGCTAAGTTTACAGAGAAACTGAAGGAATTGCTGGCATATGCAGAAAAAAAGAAGAATGTCCTTGAATATCAAGAGGTAAATGATTTTTTTGCAGATTTGGAGCTTGATCCGCAGCGAATTGAAAAAATATATGATTATCTGGAGAAGCATAACGTAGATGTTTTACGTATTTCGGAAGAGGATGAAGAGGAAGATATCATCCTGGACGAAGAGGAAGAGACCGAGCCCATAGATTTAAGCGTTCCTGAGGGTATTAATATTGAGGATCCCGTCCGTATGTATTTAAAAGAAATCGGTAAAGTACCTCTGCTTACTGCAGATGAAGAAATAGAGCTGGCAATTAAAATGGAGGAAGGCGATGAAAATGCCAAGAAGCGCCTTGCAGAGGCAAACCTTCGTTTGGTTGTCAGCATAGCAAAGCGTTATGTGGGACGCGGTATGCTATTCCTGGATTTAATTCAGGAAGGAAATCTCGGACTAATTAAAGCGGTGGAAAAATTTGATTTCCGTAAGGGCTTCAAATTCAGTACGTACGCTACCTGGTGGATCCGCCAGGCGATTACAAGAGCAATCGCCGACCAGGCAAGAACAATTCGAATTCCGGTGCATATGGTAGAAACTATTAACAAACTGACCAGAGTACAGAGACAATTGTTACAGGAGCTTGGAAGGGAACCAACCCCGGAGGAAATCTCCGATGTTATGAGTATCCCAGTGGAGCGGGTAAGAGAAATCCAGAAGATCTCACAGGAGCCGGTATCCTTAGAGACACCAATTGGTGAGGAAGAGGACAGTCATCTCGGTGATTTTATTCAGGATGACAACGTGCCGGTACCGGCAGAGGCAGCTGCATTTACCTTACTTAAGGAGCAGCTGGTGGATGTCCTGGGGACCTTAACGGAGAGGGAGCAGAAGGTATTGCGCCTTCGTTTTGGTCTGGATGATGGACGAGCCCGTACATTGGAGGAAGTAGGTAAGGAATTTAACGTGACCCGGGAACGTATCCGGCAGATCGAGGCGAAGGCACTGCGGAAGCTGAGACATCCAAGCCGCAGCCGTAAGCTGAAGGATTATCTGGATTAAGGAAAAGATATTGTTTCTTTACAATGCAATCAATAGGCTGATGAAGACGAAGGTAAGGCATCGGAATTCATCAGCCTATTCTATTCCTGTCAATCATGATTCAAGTGTCAAAAGCCGATTTATAAAGCTAATTTGATCAATTTTGCACAATTGATGTATTGATAAGTAATATGTAACGAATTTCATTCGCAACACATTGCTCCCAAAGCACTGCAAAAAACGCAGTACTTGGATTGAAGTA
>SVEA01000188.1 GCA_015057615.1 Lachnospiraceae bacterium
CCACTAAGTCACTTCCTCTTCACCCCCGAAGGGGATCTGTGAAAGCGCTTCGTTCGACTTGCATGTGTTAGGCACGCCGCCAGCGTTCATCCTGAGCCAGGATCAAACTCTCATGTTTAAGTTTGAACCAGTCAGATAAACGTTAGCCAATTTGTGATATCCGATCTTGCGATCTTCTTCACTGGTTAAGCATTTTGTTATCTTTACTGTTTTTGTGGTGTATCTGATACTAATTACTTAGTACCAAATACTGTTCGAATGTTATTGCCTTAAAGTCAATAACATTGTACGATTGATCAAGTCAATCGCTTGAAACTTCTATTTTTGAGACCCTGATGTGTATCGTTCCTGCGGAACGCGTCTCATAATTTTAGAATTTTCAGGGTTGTTTCACTGTTCAATTATCAAGGTTCTTGTTTGCTGTCGCTTTATCTCTTGGCGCGTCAGCAAGATTAATAATATCATAAGAAAAAACCTTTGTCAACAACTTTTTGTCTTAATTTTTGATATTTTTCAAAAAAAGAAAACAATACCGTAAGAATCCATGGTTTTATGCACGTTTAAAGAACAGAATATCCAAAGCAAATCGCTTCTATTCACGCTTATTGTCTTCCCTTCCTGATTGCATCTATATTTTCCGTATTCATCCATGATACATACTTCTGTTGTACAGCTTTCAAAACCATTCTTCCTTACTGGGGATTGATTTCTTATCCCATAGATATAAAGAACCCTCTTCTTCACTGTCTTTTTACATAATACTAACCATACCCCCTTCTGACTCCCCCGGTTGTTTTTATTTTTTTGTGTACCTGCTTTTTAACCTCTCCGATATTTACAATAGCGTCTTTGCTTCTTCTATATTGTAAAGCTATTACCCCTTATTGTAGAATTTAGTCCCCCCTAAACTCCCTTCTTGCAGCATTCCTATAGTAATCAATCATACAAATATAAATAATCACACCATTCTGTTAAAGACCTGCAAGCTGCACCGTAACCACAAATTATTTTATATACCATAATTAAGAAGCCATTCAAGAATTTTCTCGAATTTTCATATCACAACATATCCATCTGGCTGTCCACCTCATTTTTGAAACAAAGAGTTTGCCAAGGCAAACTCTCGCACCGAGCGCGTTCTGCCGCAGGCAGATAAATACCTTATGCGCGAGTGCGTCATCCCAATGCGAACATAGTTCGCATTGAGGTTTTTTGCCGTATAAGAACGCAATTTCCTATACACCAAAAAAATAAGTCGTTGAAAAATCATTTCAACGACTTGTAAAGCATGTTTCAACGGAGAAAGAGGGATTTGAACCCTCGCGCCGGTTGCCCGACCTACACCCTTAGCAGGGGCGCCTCTTCGGCCTCTTGAGTATTTCTCCAGAAAACTGAACTTCTTTTTGTTAAGAATTTCTTAACCGATATTCAATTTCATCTCTTTAAGAGACGAAACCTAGTATATCAAATACTCTCCGTTTTGTCAACAGCTTTGCAGAACAATTTCGTATAAATTATTCCCTTTTGAATCAATTGCAACAATTACGGGAAAATTTTCTACATATAATTCCCGGATTGCTTCCGTTCCCAAATCATCATAAGCAATTACTTTGGAGGATTTTATCCTTTTTGAAAGCAATGCGCCTGCTCCACCGACTGCGGCAAAATAAACTGCCTTATTTTTAATTATGGATTCGATCACCTCCGGGCTTCTCCTCCCTTTGCCGATCATTCCCTTTAATCCATTGTCCAGAAAAAGAGGAGTATACTTATCCATACGGCTGCTTGTAGTCGGTCCTGCCGATCCGATTACCCTGCCTTCCCTCTCCGGAGTGGGACCGAGATAATAAATAATATTATTCGTAAGCGTAAACGGAAGCGGATCCTTTTTCTGTATGGAATCATACATTCTCTGATGCGCCGCATCCCTTGCGGTATAAATTGTTCCGGTTATATAGACATAGTCTCCTGCTTTTAAATTCGATATATCCTCTGCTGTAATTGGAGTCTTAATATATTTTTCCAAACTATTTTCTCCTCATAATAACTACTTATTCGTAATCATGATTAGCCTTACAAAAGCCCTCTTAACAAATCAGCTTCATAAATTTGCACAAAGCAAGGTAAAATTTAAGTAATAAGAAACAATATTTTAATTCGCAACTATTTGAAGTCGTTGGTACTTAGATCATGTGTTTTATGGTCTTATGTACCATTACGTACTTTCAATCCAAGTACTGCGTTTTATGCAGTGCTTTGGGAATAACGTGTTACGAATGAAATTTGCTTCATATTACTTGACAATACATAGATTGTGCAAAGTGATGAAGTTAAGTTTACAAATCGGCTTTTGTCACTCCTATCGTATCTGTTCTTTTCCGACAAATACTGCCGGCATTAAAGCACTCTTGTTACATGCCTGTTTACATGGCAGCATATGTTAATTGCAACCGGAAGTCCAGCTATATGCGTTGGATAAGTTTCAATATTAACACCCAGGGCAGTTGTTATGCCGCCGAAACCTCCCGGCCCTATCCCTAATTGATTTATCTTAATTAATAATTCTTCTTCCAGTTCCTTGATATGCTTCTCATGATTTCGTATATTTAGATTTCGAACCAATGCCTTTTTGGCGAGTAAGGTACATTTTTCAAAGCTGCCACCAATGCCCACCCCCACGACTATGGGAGGGCAGGCATTGGGACCTGCCAATTTTACGGTTTCTATTACTGCGTTTATGACACCTTCTCTGCCATCGGCAGGCTTGAGCATATAGACCCGGCTCATATTTTCACTGCCAAACCCTTTTGGTGCCACTGTTATTTCGAGCTGATCTCCGGGAACGATCTCATAGTGAATAACGCCGGGGGTATTATCTTTCGTATTGGTACGTAGCAAGGGGTCCAAGACAATTGATTTTCTTAAATAGCCTTCCGCATATCCCTGACGAATCCCCTCATTCACAGCATCCTCCAGATTTCTGCCATCAATATGAACCTCCTGACCAATCTTTATGAATACGATTGCCATACCGGTATCCTGACAGATGGGAATGGAATCCTCAGAAGCAATATCAAGATTTTCTCCAAGCTGCTTAAGAATCTGTTTTCCCAAGGCTGCATTTTCCTGCTCATAAGCATCTCGAACCCGGTTCTCTACATCCGGGGATAGCTGATAATTTGCTTCAATGCACATATCCTTTACATTCTTTATTATTTCATCTGTGTGTATAATTCTCATATCGGCTCCCATGTTCTAAAAAAGCTTCTATTCTTCGCTGTCATTCTCTGCATCTTCCGAGGATTCATCCGTCAAATCATCGTCCTCTGGATCTTCCTCGTCTTCCAAATAGTCCTCATCATCCTCATATTCATCTGCTTCACCTACACCGCCATCATCCTCTTCGTCCAATTCTTTTTCAAGATTCTTGATGATTTCTTCATCGGTATTGGCTTCACTTTCTTTTACTTTTGCTACGCTGGCAACCGTAATGTCAGATTCTGAATTGATATTAATTAATTTCACACCGGAAGTGATACGACCTAGTATGGAGATATCACTTACACTTAAGCGGATCACGATACCCTCTGTCGTAATAATCATTACTTCGTTGTCATCATTTACCGCTTTCACACCGATCACATCACCGGTTTTCTCTGTTATCTTATAGCATTTCACACCTTTTCCGCCGCGCCGCTGAACGGTGAATTCTTCCAGATCAGTAAGTTTACCCATCCCTTTCTCTGAAACAAAGAGCAAATATTTACCCTGCGTATCAAGCTGCATTCCAACGATCTGGTCATCGGCGGTCAGATTCATTCCGATAACACCCATTGAGGTTCTTCCGGTCGGCCTTACATCTCTTTCATTAAACCGAATGCACATACCGTTTTTCGTAACCAGGAAAATGTCCTTCTTCTGATTTGTAAATTTCACCTCAATCAATTCGTCATCTTCCCGGAGATTAATTGCCTGTAAACCGGTCTTACGAATATTTTCATATTCCTTGATCGGAGTCTTCTTAACAATACCATTTCTGGTAGCCATAAATAAATATCTGCCTTTTTTATATTCTTTTAATGGGATAACGGCAGTAATTCGTTCCTCCGGCTGCAATTGAAGAAGGTTTACGATTGCTGTTCCTCTTGCTGTTCTTCCTGCCTCCGGGATTTCATAAGCCTTTAACCGGTATACCCTTCCCGTATTCGTAAAGAACATGATGTAATGATGATTCGTTGTCATAAGGAGTTCTTCAATAAAGTCATCATCAATGGTATGCATTCCCTTAATCCCTTTTCCCCCACGATGCTGGCTCTTGAAATTATCAATGGTCATCCTCTTAATATAACCAAGACGTGTCATTGCAATGACTGTATTTTCATTCGGAATTAGATCCTCCATCGAAATATCAAACTCATCATAGCCAATGGAAGTTCTTCTGTCATCACCGTATCGATTCCGAATCACCATAATCTCTTCTTTAATCACACCAAGTAATTTCTTCTCGTCTCCTAAGATTGCCTTGTATTCCGCTATTTTGGCTTCCAGCTCTGCATACTCCGCTTCCAGGCGTTCTCTTTCCAAACCGGTTAAAGCACGCAGTCTCATATCAATGATTGCCTGTGCCTGCGGATCCGTAAGTCCAAAATGCTCCATTAATTTTTCTTTTGCAATATTACCGGTTTTTGAGGAACGGACAATCTTAATAACTTCATCGATATTATCTAAGGCAATTAGTAAACCCTCTAAGATATGAGCGCGTTCCTCCGCTTTATTCAAATCATATTGGGTTCGTCTTGTAACGACCTCTTTTTGATGCTTCAAATAATAACCCAGCATCTGATGCAGATTTAATATCTTAGGCTCTCCTTCAACCAGCGCCAGCATATTAGCGCCAAAGGTTTCCTGCAGCTGGGTATGCTTATAGAGATGGTTAAGAATTACATTCGCATTTACGTCCCGTCGAAGCTCAATCACGATCCGCATACCGGTCCGGTCCGATTCATCCCGGATATCGGTAATTCCATCGACCTTTTTATCCTTTACTAAATCGGCCATTTTCTCAATTAAGCGCGCTTTATTGACCATATAGGGAAGCTCTGTTACGATAATTCGATGCTTACCATTTGCCATGGGCTCAATATTCGTCACCGCACGTACACGTATTTTGCCCCTGCCGGTTCGATATGCCTCATTAATTCCCCTGGTACCTAAGATTTCTGCGCCAGTCGGGAAATCCGGTCCTTTTATAATCTCTAGCAGCTCTTCGATATCGGTATCTCTGTCATTTTCCACCTGGTTATCGATGATTTTTATGACACCATCAATAACTTCACGTAAATTGTGAGGAGGTATATTCGTTGCCATACCGACCGCGATACCGGAGGTACCGTTTACCAGCAAATTTGGAAATCTGGAAGGTAAAACATCCGGCTCTTTTTCTGTCTCATCAAAGTTTGGATTAAAATCTACGGTATCCTTATTGATGTCAGAAAGCATTTCCATTGATATCTTGCTTAATCTTGCTTCCGTATAACGCATTGCAGCTGCGCCATCGCCATCGACGGATCCAAAGTTGCCGTGGCCATCAATTAACGGATATCTGGTAGAAAAATCCTGTGCTAATTTTACCAATGCTTCATAAATTGAGCTGTCACCATGGGGGTGAAACTTACCCATGGTATCACCGACGATACGCGCGCATTTACGATGCGGCTTATCCGGACCGTTATTTAATTCAATCATCGCATATAGAATTCTTCTCTGTACCGGCTTTAAACCATCCCTAACATCCGGCAGGGCACGCGCCGCGATTACCGACATAGCATAATCTATATAGGATGTTTCCATTGTTTTCTTTAGGTCTACTTCATGTACCTTATCGAAGATATATTCATCCATTCCTTTTCCTCCATTTTTCTAACCATTCCGGATATAACGTATGATATGAGTGTCAAAAGCTTTCTTAACAAATCTTCTTCGTCAATTTGTACAAACCAAGGAAAAACTTTAGTAATAGAAAACAATATTTATGCGCAACTGTTTGAAGTCATTGGTACTTAGATCACGTCTTTTGTGGTATTATATACCACTACGTACTTCAACCTAAGTATTGCATTTTTCAATGCTTTGGGAACAATGGGTTGCGAATGAAATTTGTTTCATATTACTTGTCATACATAAATTGTGTAAATTAGTGGTTTATAAATTGGCTTTTGACACCTCAATCAAATATCATTAAACATCCAGATTCTTTACATATTTTGCGTTAGCTTCTATAAATTCTCGTCTTGGCTCAACCTTATCCCCCATCAGAGTGGTAAAGGTTAAGTCAATCTCGGAAGATTCTTCTTCGTCCATGGTAACACGTAGTAAAATTCGTTTCTCGGGATCCATTGTTGTATCCCAAAGCTGTTCCGCATCCATCTCACCAAGACCTTTGTAACGTTGAATCTTATTACCTTGATCCCTGCCAATTTCCGCTAAGATCTGGTTAAGCTCTTCATCACTATAGGCATACTTGACCATTTTATTTTTCTCAACCTTATAGAGCGGCGGCTGCGCCAGATATACATGCCCCTGCCTAATTAATTCCGGCATAAACCGGTACAGGAAGGTTAACAAAAGCGTACTGATATGTGCTCCGTCCACATCCGCATCCGTCATAATGATGATTTTATGATAACGAAGCTTCGAAATATCAAAATCGTCTGAAATACCAGTACCGAATGCAGTAATCATCGCTTTGATCTCATTGTTCACCAGAATTCTATCCAGTCTGGATTTCTCCACATTTAAAATCTTGCCTCGAAGCGGAAGAATTGCCTGGGTTGCTCTTGAGCGGGCTGTTTTTGCAGATCCACCCGCGGAATCTCCCTCGACAATATAAATCTCACATTTGGTAGGATCCTTCTCCGAGCAGTCTGCCAGCTTTCCTGGTAAGCTTGCGCTTTCCAAAGCAGTCTTTCTTCTGGTCAGATCTCTTGCCTTTCTTGCCGCATCCCTTGCCCGCTGCGCTAATACCGATTTTTCACAGATAATCTTTGCAACCGAGGGATTCTGTTCCAGAAAATAGGTTAACTGCTCACTGACGATATTATCAACCGCTCCCCTTGCCTCACTATTTCCCAGCTTCTGCTTTGTCTGTCCTTCAAACTGAGGATCCGGTATCTTTATACTAATAATTGCAGTCAAGCCCTCCCGGATATCCTCTCCGGATAGATTTTGATCGCTGTCCTTTAAATATTTCTGCTCTCTGGCATAATCATTAAATGTTTTAGTGAGTGCATTTTTAAAGCCAGCTAAATGCGTTCCGCCTTCCGGTGTTGTTATATTATTAACAAAGCTGTAGCAGCCTTCATTATAGCTGTTATTATGCTGCATCGCTACCTCAACATAAACACTATCTTTTTGTCCTTCACAATAAATAATTTCCGAATAGAGTGGATCCTTATGACGGTTTAAATAAGCCACATATTCCTTAATACCGCCCTCGTAATGGAACATTTTCTCCACCACTTCTTCTCCTCTGCTATCGCGAAGAATAATTTTGACTCCTTTTGTCAGAAATGCCATTTCCCGAAGTCTCTGCTTTAATATATCAAAGTCATATACCGTTTCTTCAAAGATTTCACTGTCCGGAAGAAACGTAACCTTTGTTCCTCTTAAGTCCGTATCCCCGACTTCTTGCAACGGAGACATTACTTTGCCTCGTTCATATCGCTGTATATATTTCTTACCGTCGGTATAAACTTCGACTTCCAGCCACTCGGAAAGTGCATTCACTACCGAAGCACCTACCCCGTGTAATCCTCCGGATACCTTATATCCCCCGCCGCCAAATTTACCACCGGCATGTAGGATAGTAAATACTACTTCTACCGCAGGTTTTCCGGCTTTATGGTTGATACCGATTGGTATTCCCCTGCCGTTATCAATAACCGTAATCGAGTTATCCTTATTGATTGTTACATCAATGGTATCACAAAAACCAGCCAATGCCTCATCCACGGCATTGTCTACGATTTCAGATACCAAATGGTGTAATCCCTTGGAAGAGGTAGATCCAATATACATACCGGGTCTTTTTCTAACTGCCTCCAAGCCTTCCAGTATTTGAATTTGATCCGCACCGTATTCATTACTCATATTATCCAATCCTCCAGTTCTTTTGGAGGATTTCACCTCCAGCTTTTACGGAGGGGTTCCATTCCCCTACGTTTTTTCAGAGAATTTCTCCTCCTGTAAATAAATGTATAATAAACTTTGCTTTTTTTATTAAAACTACGATAGATGCTGATTTTCATCAGTTACCGTACCATTAACCACATGAAATATTTTATTGTTCTTTAACCTGTTGCTTACAAATTCCTCCAAGCCGGTACAGGTAATTATCGTTTGAATGTCACCGATACTTTCTAACAGATGGGTCTGCCGCTTCCGATCCAGCTCCGATAGCACATCATCCAATAAAAGAACAGGATTATCCTGTATTACAGATTTTACCAGGTCTATTTCGGCAAGCTTTAGAGATAATGCCGCCGTTCTCTGCTGTCCCTGCGATCCAAACTTTCGAAGATCCGTATTGCCAAGCATAAAACACATATCATCCCTATGGGGTCCGACATTGGTCATTTTCAAAGTCAAATCTCTTTCTAAGGATTTGTTTAATTTCTCCGCAAAAGCAGACTCCGTAACATTCGGCTCGTATCTTAAAAACAATTCTTCCCTGCCGCCGGTGAGCTTCTTATGTATTCCATACACCAGATCATTTAATTTTAAAATAAACTCTTTTCTTGCTTGTACTACCTGGATTCCATATTCAATTAATTTAGAATCCCATATATATATTGTATCCAACAAACTCTTGTTGAAACCGATCTGCTTTAATAAATTGTTTCTTTGGGATAATGCTTTGTTGTAGCTTGTCAAATGATGAAGATAGATTTTACTGATTTGACACAGTTCCAAATCGAGGAATCTTCTTCGTTCCGCGGGTCCGTTTTTAATAATATAAAGATCCTCCGGCGAAAAAACAACAAGGTTAAGCATACCAAATAATTCACCTTGTCTTTTTATCGGGAGGCCGTCTATGGCAACCCCCTTGGCTTTATTTTTCTTTAGATGTAAATCGATCCGATGGGGGATTTGTTTCTTTTCAAGAATAATTCGAATATGAGCCTCATCTTTATGAAACCGTATGATTTCCTTGTCTCTGCTCCCTCGATGGGATTTTGTAGTTCCGCATAGATAGATTGCCTCAAGAATATTCGTCTTTCCCTGTGCATTCTCTCCATACAGAATATTGGTACCACTATAAAAGCACATATTAAGATCTGCGTAATTTCGATAATCTTTTAGTTCCAATGATTTTACAATCATATTTGCACCAACAATTCTTTCTGCAACCAATCATTTACTTTTTGATTCTAATTTGATCTCCGTTAAATTCAACGACATCTCCATCATAGAGCTTTTTGCCTCTCTGATATTCCACTTTTTCGTTGACCTTTACCTTACCATCTATAATTTCTATCTTTGCATCTGCTCCGGATTCTACTAGACCGGCAGCCTTTAAAGCCTGCCCCAGTTTAATATATTCCTCTCTTAATTTTATTTCCTGCATGGAAACCTCCAATGTTTACTACCTTAAAATTTATCCATGAAGCGATATGTATTTTCTTTTCATGGATGTCATTTTGACGCTCAAATGATATATAACACTTCTCTGCCATAAATAAAAAATTATGACAAAAGCGAATTTGCAGAGCAAATTCGTCTTTATAGTTTATGCATTAATATTAATATTAACCGGCAATATCAAATAAATGTAGGACTGTTCCTTGTCCCGGATAAAACATGGAGCTTTCGCATTAATCAAATAAATATCCACGGTCTCATCATCAATAACACGTAGTGCATCCAATAAGAATTTCGGATTAAACCCAATAATGATATCCTTACCCTCCATCGTAATATCAATTTCCTCGTTCATTGAACCGATGGCTGTATTTATCTTTAACTCAAAATTGTTTTTATCTATGTCAATGATAACCGGTTTTTTATCGGTCTCACGAATGAGAAGGGATGCTCTTTCAATACAGCTTTGAAACTCTTTTTTATTGATCGTTACTTTTGTTTCGTAATCACTCGAAAGCATCTGATCAATACGATAATACTCTCCCTCGATTAACCGGGTTAAAACTACTGTATCATCAAATTCAAACAAAGCATGCTTGTCCGTAAAGTAGATCTGAACCATGGAGGAAACCTCACCCGATAGAATCTTACTGATTTCGTTCAATGTTTTTCCCGGAATGATCACTCTCTGATCCTCATAAGAATCCTTCATTTCGATCTTTCGGATGGAGATTCTATGGCCATCAAGAGAAATTACCCTTAATTCGCTGCCCTTAATCTCAAAAAGCTCACCGGTCATGATCTTATTATTTTCATTATCTGAAATGGAGAATACGGTTTGTCTTATAACTTCTTTTAAAGTAAATTGAGATAACACGATTGCATTTTCTTTTTCGATCTTCGGAAGGTAAGGAAATTCTTCGCTTGTTCTTCCGGAAATCGAGAAGTTTGCTTTTTCACAAACAATCTCCGTCATATAGTTATTATCCGTTGTAATGAATACCTCATTTTCCGGAAGTCTTCGTACAATCTCTGAAAATACCTTTGCATCAAGCGCTACGGTACCCGGTTCGGTGACCGTTCCTTTTACTAAAGTTTCAATCCCCAGCTCCATATCGTTGGCAATCAGCTTGATATATTGACTACTTGCTTCTATAACGAGACATTCCAATATAGGCATCGTTGATTTTACAGGAATCGCTTTTAATACAATATTAACACCATTTAATAGATCCGCTTTCTGACATTGAATTTTCATATGTGTATAATCTCCCTTCGCAAAAAAATATATAAATATATAAAAGATTCTTAGAAGTCTTAATAATAAGGGGCGTGTATATGTTGATATCCACTATAAGCCATTAAGAATCAAGGCTTACATCAATTTATAAGGCTGTTAATAACCAATCTTTAGGATGTGGAAAAGGCTCCATTCATACACATACATTTTTTGGTTAAGATTCTTGAAATAATAAAACAAACAGGATATCAACGAAATATCAACATGGATATCCGGATTCTATCAACAAGAATCTCCACAATCGGATTATTCCGGATTAATCTTCTTTATTAAGACATCAACGGTGTTATGCATGGAAGAATCTTTCTTGACATCTTTGGAGATTTTATCAAAACCATGTAATACCGTGGAATGATCTCTGCCTCCTAGAACCTTACCGATTTCCGTTACCGAAAGATCGGTTAACCGGCGGCATAGATACATAACAACCTGTCTCGGATAAGATATGCTTCTGCTCTTATCTTTCGAATAGATATCGGTAGGAGTAATATTGTAATGTTCTGCGACAACATCGATAATCAGCTCTGGCGTGATGACCTTCTTTTCGTTCGGAGAAATAATGTCCTGCAGGGCTTCCTCTGCAAGCAGAAGGGTGAGATCCCGTTTCTTCAGTCTGGAAAATGCTACGATCTTGGTTAAAGCTCCCTCCAGTTCACGGATATTGGATTTGATATTGGTAGCTATGTAGCGGAGAACTTCTTCATCGATCCGGTAACCGTCCAGTTCCTCTTTCTTCTTTAATATAGCCATTCTGGTTTCGTAATCGGGCGGTTGAATGTCGGCCATTAAACCATGCTCGAAACGGGAGCGGAGCCTGTCCTCTAAGGTTAGCATCTCTTTGGGAGGGCGGTCACTCGATATAATGATCTGTTTCTTGGATTCATGCAGGGTATCAAAGGTATGGAAGAATTCTTCCTGCGTACTTTCTTTTCCTATGATAAATTGGATATCGTCAATTAATAAAATATCAATACTTCGGTATTTTTCACGGAATTGAATGGTCGTTTTCTTTTGAATAGCCTCGATCAATTCGTTCGTAAACTTCTCGCTGGTTACATACAAAACATTGGCTTGCGGATTCTGCTCCAGAACAAAATGAGCAATCGAATGCATTAAGTGAGTTTTCCCAAGTCCAACCCCTCCATAGATAAAAAGAGGGTTATAGATTTCTCCTGGATTCTCTGCAACCGCCAAAGAAGCAGCTCTTGCGAATTCGTTATTTCCGCCGACAACAAAGGTATCGAACGTATAGCGTGGGTTTAAAAAAGTAGGAACAGCGCTTGGCTTTCTGGCCATCATAGGCTTTTCCATTTTTATAGCGGAATTAATCTGGCTTGCAAGAACAAACTTTACCTCATATGCTTCGTTCATGATTTCTTCTATAGATACTTTTAATAAAATCTCGTACTTGTTTTTGATAATATTTATACTTGGAGGACCGATACGCTCATCATTAATTAAAATCGTAATGACATGATCCGTTACATCATACACCTTAAGAGGGCGCAGCCAGGTATTATATGACACTTCGGTTATGCCATATTCCTTTACTAAATATTCTAATATATCATCCCATTTTGATTGAATTAAATTTTTCATTATTGCCTCCATAAATACTCACATAGATATATATTATAACAAATCCACCAAATTTTCAATGGTAATTCTGGCATTCTTATTTTTTCAACAACCACTTGCAAAAGAATGTGGAAGGGTTGATAATAAAACTCACACCATCAACAGTATGAGAATGTTTATAAAACTAGATAAAGAGAAGAAAAAAATGAATCATTTTAACAAATTATCCACGGAAGAATCATTTCTATCAACATTTTTAAAAATAACACTATATAATAGGAAGAAATACCATCCACATGGATAACGTGGAAAATATATGAAAGCAGGAATCCAAAAGTTCCGGCAGTCTTTAAGGAGGGAGCATCCTTATAAAACGATAAATTTCTGTTCACACCCATCATGTATACCATGTTATGATTTCATCAAATGTATCCGAATCGGAGACGCTTTCGCTTAGTTGCATTACGTAGCGGTACATAAGGCTCCAAAATACGGAGCCAAAGTACCAACGAATGCAAATACTCCTGATCGGATATCATTTGTCGAAACCATATGATAGACTTTGCCCATGTGTGAACAGTAACACATGATAAAATAACGAAATTTGGAACAAAATATATACTTGACGGGAAAGAGGATTGCGAATATAATAGACATGATATTCCAAAGTGAAAATAGAATAGGTTAAATGTGCTAACTTTTCAGTAGCAGTGCAGTTTAAAGGAGGTGTATAGTTATGAAAATGACATTCCAACCGAAAAAGAAATCCAGAGCCAGGGTTCATGGATTTAGAAAAAGAATGAGAACAGCCAATGGCAGAAAAGTGTTATCTGCAAGAAGAGCCAAAGGAAGAAAAGTATTATCTGCTTAGGTCGCAATTATGTGACCTTTTCTTCTATTATTAACGTCGAACAGGTAAATGATGAAGCAGACACAATCGTTAAAAAAGAATAGTGATTTCAGAGAAATCTACCGAACCGGAAAGTCGTTTGCAAATAAATATTTAGTAATGTATGTTAAGAAAAACGGCTTAGCTGAAAACAGGTTAGGAATATCGGTAAGTAAAAAAGTTGGAAACAGTGTGGTAAGACACAGGATAACTAGGTTGATTCGAGAAAGTTATCGTTTATCTGAAGAGAAAATCAAAAATGGGCTGGATATTATTGTGATAGCCAGAGTTGGAGCAAAAGGTAGAAGTTGTAGTGAAATAGAAAGTGCTTTGATGCATTTAGTTATGCTCCATAAAATTGAACAGAGAATAGAAGTATCCGATTAGATAGAGAGCCAAATGGTAGAGGTATAGAAGTGTTTGTAAAGAAATTATTGATTGCTATGATCCGGTTATATCAAAAATATATTTCCCCACAAAAGAGAACATCAAGTTGTATCTATACACCTACCTGCTCTTTATATGCGATTCAAGCACTGGAAAAATATGGCCTACTTAAGGGGACTTATTTAGCCGTAAGAAGAATATTAAGGTGTCATCCTTTTCATAAAGGGGGATACGACCCGGTTCCATAGAATAGGACAAGAATAAGAAAATTATGGACAGCGGCTCTAAGGAGGAAATTTAATTGGTGGTTACATTTTTAACAAAAAGCGGTGGGTTTCTAGGCCCGATAGCAAGCTTACTTGGCTTGATCATGAATGGAATTTATGAGTTTTTCCATTTATTTGGTATACAAAACATTGCGTTATCTATTATTGTATTTACTTTTATCACAAAGACGTTAATGATCCCATTAACGATAAAGCAACAGAAATTTACAAAACTCTCTTCGAGAATGAATCCGGAGTTACAGAAAATACAAGCAAAATATAAAGGCAAGAAGGATGAAGATTCTTTACGAAGACAGCAGGCAGAGACGCAAGCTGTGTATCAGAAATACGGAGCTAATCCTACCTCGGGATGTTTACCACTTCTGATTTCTCTCCCTATTATGTTTGCATTATATGCGGTAATTAACCGTATTCCGGCTTATGTTACGGAAGTAAAAGTAATGTATGAATCCATTGCAACCGAATTAGCCAAAATTCCAGGCTTTGAAAATGTACTGGTTGAAATTTCAAAGGGATTAAGAGCAAGTACCACTGATTTATCGAATACAAATAAAATAATTGATGTATTGTCGAAATTCGGTACGGAACAATGGAGTTTATTAGAGACAAAGCTGCCTCAGATAGCAGAGTTGTTAAATCAAATTGTACCAAATATATTAAAAGTGAATAATTTCTTTGGATTAAATATTACCAATGCTCCCGGATGGGGTTTTCCTAATATTTTAATTCCGATCATTGCAATGGCTTTACAGTTTGTGCAGGGAAGACAAATGACAGCACAGAATAAAGGAAACAGTAAAGATCCGGCTTCCTCTGCTATGAGTTCTATGAATATAGTGATGCCGATTATGTCAGGTGTTTTCTGTGTTACTTTACCGATTGGTATTGGTATCTATTGGATTGCAAACAGTGTATTTACCATTATCCAACAGTTTTTAATAAATAAATATATGGATAAAGTTGATGTCGATGAAATGATCGAGAAGAATGTTGAAAAAGCAGGTAAAAAAATTGGTAAAACATCTTCCGCATCAGCCTCTTTACAGGATTTAGCGAAGAAGCAAACGAAATCAATTAATAGCCCTGTTATTGAGAAGGAAAGAGATTCTGAAAATATAGATAGCACGAATCATAGTGACACTTCCAATGATAAATCAGAACCCAGTAATCCTGCCAGTATTTCCGAGATAGCGAATCTTCTCAAAAACAGAAATGTTGAAAAGGGGGATAAATAAAAATGGAATGGAAAGAATTTACTGCAAAAACAGTGGATGAGGCTCTAACAAACGCAATGCTTGAACTGGAAACGATAGCTGAAAACTTAGAGTATGAAGTAATTGAGAAAGAGACAAGTGGATTCTTGGGGATGTTCGGAAAGCCGGCAAGAATACGAGTTAGAGAAAAGATTACCCTGGAAAGTAAAGCAAAGAAATTCTTATCCGACGTAATTTCTGCTATGGGGATTCAAGCAGAGGTTGACATTCTGTATGATGAAGCGAATACTACATTAGATATAAATATAAAGGGAGAGGAAATGGGAGTTCTCATCGGTAAAAGAGGACAAACCTTGGATTCCCTGCAGTATTTAGTTAGTTTAGTAGTGAATAAGAATAACGATAACTATATAAAGATCAAGCTGGATACCGAAAATTATAGAGCAAGAAGAAAAGAGACGTTGGAGAATTTAGCGAAAAATATTGCTTATAAGGTTAAGAGAACTAGAAAGCCCGTATCCTTAGAGCCTATGAATCCTTATGAAAGAAGGATTATACATTCTGCATTACAAAACGATAAGTATGTGGAAACTTATTCGGAAGGGGAAGAGCCTTATCGTAAGGTTGTAATCAACCTGAAAAAATCATATAGCGATTCAAAATATAACGGCAAATATAACTATAATAAGAGCAAGAAGAATTATAATAAGAATTACAGCCGAGATTACCGCAAGGATTATAGAGAATATAAAGAGAGCAAGGAAAAAGCAGTTTCGAATGAAAATGCTTAGGTTCGTTTTTGTATGTTAAAAGAGGGGTGTCTGAAAAGTAGAGTATACTTTTGGGCACCCTTTTATACATTGTTAGGCAACATGGATAGGTTGATTTTATATGTTGACAAGTAATATGAAACAAATTTCATTCGCAACCCATTGTTTCCAAAATGCTGCATAAAACGCAGGCAAAGCATTGTAAAAACGTGATACTTGGATTGAAGTACGTAATGGTACGTAAGACTACAAAAAACGTGATCTAAACAGTTGCGTATTAAAATATTATTTCCTATTACTTAAGTTTTACCTTGACTTGTGTAAACGGAAGAAAACGATTTGTTAAGAAGGCTTTTAATACTCAAATCATAGGTTAAGAAATATAAACGGAGGAAATTGTTGTGAAAACAGACACCATAGCTGCCATTGCTACCGGTCTTGGCAGTGCAGGAATTAGTATTATTCGAATAAGCGGTGAGGATGCTCTCCCTGTGATTGATCGGATCTACCGATCGAAGAACGGTAAGAAAGTATTATCAAAGGAAAGCAGCCATACGGTCCATTATGGGTATATTGTTGATGGGGATGAAGTGATTGATGAAGTTATGGTGGTTGTCATGAAGGCACCTTCTACCTATACCAGGGAGGATGTTGTAGAAATCGACTGCCATGGGGGTATCGTTGTAACAAGAAAGATTCTGGAAATTGTTTTAAAAAACGGTGCCAGAATTGCAGAGCCGGGTGAATTTACAAAGCGGGCATTTTTAAACGGAAGAATTGATCTATCGCAGGCGGAGGCGATCAGCGATATTATTCAGGCAAAAAATGAGCTGGCTTTAAAAAATTCAATCAAGCAATTACGCGGCGGCGAATACGAAATTCTTAAGAAGCTCAGGGAAACTATTCTTCGGGATCTGGCTTTTATCGAAGCAGCTTTGGACGATCCGGAGCATATCAGTCTGGATGGCTTTGATCAGACATTATTAGAGAACCTGAAAAAAGAAAGTGCTGTTATCGAGAAGCTCATACAGGAATCTAAGAACGGAAGGATTATTAAGGAAGGAATTAAGACTGTAATCATAGGAAAACCCAATGCAGGGAAATCCAGTTTGCTTAATCGCCTTGTCGGTGAGGAGCGTGCTATTGTTACGGAAATAGCCGGTACGACCAGAGATACCTTGGAGGAAACCATTAATTTAGAGGGAATTACGCTGCAGATCATTGATACCGCCGGAATTCGCAGGACGGATGACATTATTGAAAAAATGGGTGTCAAAAAAGCATTGGAATTTGTCTCAGACGCGGATTTGATTCTCTATGTAATAGATTCTTCAACCAAGCTGGATGAAAATGATGAAGAAATTTTTCAGTTGATCCGGGAGAAAAGAGCCATCCTTCTTTTAAATAAATCGGATCTGGAACCGGTTGTTATAAGGGAAGAGATCGAGGCAGAATCCCATCATCCGGTGCTTTTATTTTCTGCAAAGGAGAATACTGGCATGGAGGAGCTTGTAAAGCAGATAAAGGATATGTTCTTTCAGGGAGAGTTGTCCTTACATGAGGATATCTATATAACAAATGAACGGCATCGAGAAGAATTAACTGGGGCGCTAAGAAGTCTTCTTCTGGTAAAGGAAAGCGCAGAAAACGGAATGCCGGAGGATTTTTACAGCATCGATTTGATGGATGCCTACGAAGCTTTAGGAAGAATCATCGGCGAAGATGTAGAAGAGGATTTAGTTAATATGATTTTTAAGGAATTCTGTATGGGAAAATAAAGATTATGTAATATAATGTAAAATTATAGATTCTAGTTGATTCTTACTTCTATTTATACTATATTTTTTATAAATAGGATGTGAGTGTCAAAAGATTTCTTAACAGATTGTCATCATCAATTTGCACAATATATGTATTGACAAGTAATATAAAACATATTTTATTCGCAACACGTTTCCACTTGATGAAGTGCGTAATGGTACGTAAGACCACAAAATACATGATCTAAGTACCAACGACTTCAAACAGTTGCTCATTAAAATATTGTTTTCTATTACTTATGGTTTTAATTTGATTTATGTAAATTGATGAAGTCGAGTTATAAATAGGTTTTTGACACTAAATTAATTATAACATTAAAATCTAGTTCAACCAGATCGAATTTATTATATATATCGCTTTAGGACAGAAAGGGAATGGGGTAAGATATGTCTCATGTATACGAAAGTTATGACATTGTAGTGGTGGGTGCCGGACATGCCGGTTGTGAGGCGGCATTGGCTTGTGCCAGGCTTTCTCTTCATACAATAATGTTTACAATCAGTATGGAAAGTGTCGCATTAATGGCATGTAATCCGAATATCGGGGGGACCTCCAAAGGGCATTTGGTTCGGGAAATCGATGCCCTTGGCGGAGAAATGGGAAAAAATATCGATAAAACATTTATCCAGTCGAAAATGTTAAATGGATCGAAGGGTCCGGCGGTTCATTCCCTCCGGGCACAGGCGGATAAGCAGGAATATACCACTTCGATGCGAAAGGTATTGGAAAATACTCCGAATTTGACCTTAAAGCAAGCAGAAGTGGTTGAGCTTCTTACGAAAGAGAATAGAATCACTGGGGTTAAGACTTATTCCGATGGAATCTACCCATGTAAAGCAGTTATTTTATGCACCGGAACCTATTTAAAATCAAGATGTATCTATGGAGACACCGTAACCTATACCGGTCCGAACGGACTGATGGCTGCAAATTATCTTACGGAATCTTTAAAATCCTTAGGAATAGAAATGTATCGATTTAAGACTGGAACACCGGCGAGAGTGGATAAACGTACAATCGACTTTACCAAAATGGAAAAGCAGCCGGGGGATGAAAAAATTGTGCCCTTTTCCTTTGCATCAAAACCTGAGGAAATTCAGAAAGAGCAGGTGCCCTGTTGGTTAACGTATACGACACCAAAGACTCATGAAATCATTCGTGCTAACTTGGACCGCTCCCCTCTTTATTCCGGGTATATCACAGGAACGGGTCCAAGATATTGCCCCTCCATTGAGGATAAGGTGGTAAAATTCGCAGATAAAGACAGGCATCAGGTATTTATTGAGCCGGAGGGTAGCTATACAAACGAAATGTATGTTGCTGGCATGTCCACCTCTCTTCCAGAGGATGTGCAGGTGCAGATCTATCGTACGGTTCCTGGTATGGAACAGGTACAGATTGTTAAAAATGCATATGCCATAGAATACGATTGTATCAATCCAATGCAGTTAAAGCCGACGCTAGAATTTAAAAAGATCGAAGGCTTATTTAGCGGCGGCCAGTTTAATGGAAGCTCGGGATATGAAGAGGCAGCTGCACAGGGATTAATTGCCGGAATTAATGCTGCAATGAAAATACTCGGCAGAGATCCGCTGATCTTAGACCGCTCCGAAGCTTATATTGGCGTCCTGATCGATGATTTGGTTACAAAAGAAACACATGAACCCTATCGAATGATGACATCAAGAGCAGAATACCGCCTAATTCTAAGACAGGATAATGCAGATCTGCGCTTAACGAAAAAGGGGTATGAAATCGGATTGATTGACGAGAAGAGATATCAGATGCTTTTGCAAAAGGAAAGGCAGATAGAAGAAGAAATCAACCGGTTAAACCATACCATGATCGGTGCGAATAGAGAAGTTCAAATATTATTGAAAAATCTACAAAGTACACCTTTAAATACCGCGGCAAGCTTAGCGGATCTCATCCGCCGTCCGGAACTAAGCTATGAACAATTAGAATCAATTGATCTGAAGCGTCCAAACTTGCAGGCGGATATCATAGAGCAGGTAAATATTAATATTAAGTATGAGGGGTATATAAAGAGGCAGCTGCGTCAGGTGGAGCAGTTTAAGAAGCTGGAAAATAAGCATATACCGGAAAATATAAATTATGATGATGTAACGAGCTTAAGAAAGGAAGCCAGGCAGAAGCTTCAGATGTTTAAGCCGATCTCCATCGGTCAGGCTTCTAGAATCTCAGGGGTATCTCCCTCGGATATCTCTGTCTTAATGATATATTTATCCCAGCATCGGGCGAATAAAACGATAAAAGAGGAGTAATAAGAAATGGAAAATTATTTTCAACTTGAAATTACTAAATTTGAAGAAGGCTTAAAATCCTTAGATATCGAACTGTCGGAGCATCAAAAGCAGCAATTTATTCATTACTACGAGATACTGGTGGAATGGAATAAGGTAATGAATCTTACGGCAATTACAGATTTTGCAGAGGTGCTTCAAAAGCATTTTATCGATAGCTTAACCATTGTAAAAGCAATCAACCCGAAAAACACAACAATAATTGATGTTGGGACTGGAGCTGGGTTTCCCGGAATACCGATAAAAATTGTTTTTCCGGAAACTAAAATAGTATTATTAGACTCCTTAAATAAGCGAATTAAGTTCTTAAATGAAGTTATTGAAAAGCTTGGTTTGAAAGAAATCAGCACTATTCATGGACGGGCGGAGGATTACGGAAAAAATCCGGAGTATCGTGAAAAATTTGATCTATGTGTTTCGCGGGCGGTTGCGAATCTATCCTCCCTCTCTGAATACTGTATTCCGTTTGTTAAAAAGGGAGGATGCTTTGTCTCCTATAAATCAGAGAAAGCTTCCGATGAGATGAAATCCGCACAGAATGCGATTAAGCTTCTTGGCGCTAAGATAGAAAATGTTACGGAATTTAACTTACCAGATTCTACGATGGACAGAACATTAATTTCGATTAAAAAAATGGCGGCAACCCCGAAGAAGTACCCAAGAACGGCAGGAAAGCCATCCAAGGAACCGTTGTAAGGGATAAGAATCAGGGAAACACAAAATCATGGTAAGAACTGCGATACAGAAATAGAAACACAACTTTATCAATTTGCACAATTTAATATACAACACGTTTTTGCAAAGCAATGTAAAACGGCAGCGCAAAGCACTAAAAGCATTGAAAAACAATAGAAAAATGTAATGCAAGACACTGAAACTGTAATGTAAAACATGAAAAAAAATAATGCACGCAAATGAATCATTGTAATGCAAAGCACTGAAAATCATAGTGCAAAGCATTAGAAAACGTAATACAAAGCATTAAAAATCGTTAAAGCAAAGCACTAGAAAACATAATGCTTGGGATAAAGTTTGTAATGGCATATATTAAAATATGTGATCCAGATACCAGTCTAGAAACTACGTTAGATAATAAGAGCAGGAGAAATCAGTGATGTTAATCCAGGGAAAGCTGCTGTCCGGACAGGATAATTTAGCAGAAGTATATAATATCCGAAGGAAAGTATTTATTGATGAAATGAAATTACCGGAACAGGAGGAATTTGATGAATTCGATAACGAAGCAATCCATGTTTTGGTTTATGAAGGAATGGTGAAAGAAAAAGTGGTTGCGACCGGAAGAATTACGATAGATGGTATGCGGTGCTGCATAAGCCATGTCGCTGTTTTAAAGGAAGCTCGTGGAAAAGGATATGGCGATTTTGCAGTTCGGATGCTAATTGCTAAGGCTTTTCAGGCAAAAATTAAGACGGTTTATATTAAAATAAGGCGAAGGAATATTGATTTCTTTGAAAAATTTGGCTTTCGGTATCGGAAGGAAGAAAATCTATATCCGATCATAGAAATGGTTTTAAAAGAAGAATGGTATTTGACCGGCTGCAGCAAAAAGAATAGGTAGAAACGATTAGTAAAAAGTCAACGGATAATTGGTTTTTAAGTAACTAATTTTGATTTGAGTGCCAAAAGCCCATTAATAAACAAACTTCATCAATTGCACAATTTATGTGTTGAGAAATAACGGGAAACATATTTTATTCGCAACACGTTGTTCCCCAAAGCATTGCAAAAAACGCAGTACTTGGATTGAAGTACGTAATAGTAAACAATACCACAAAATACGTGAATCTAAGTACCAACGACTTCAAACAGTTGCATATTAAAATATTGTTTCCTATTACTTGAGTTTTTCCTGATTTGTGCAAATTGATGAAGAATATTTGTATATGAAGACTTTTGACACTCATATCAATTTTTACTATTCAAATTATTTCGATTTCTATGGTAAAATGTAATAGGAATAAAACAAGAAAATTGAATAAAATGTAGAAAATGATAATATAACAATCAAAATTTGTCAAATTTTATACTTTAAAAATAACAAAATTTGTTATATGATATAGGTATAGTTTTTATGTATTTATTTACTTAAAATAATTTTAAACATTAAAACATTATCCCATTACTGCATAGAATTGTTGCCGGGACATTGAAAGGAAGCATTTCGTCATGGAAGACAACAATAAATGTAATATGAAAAGTATTATTGAGAGTTACGAAAATTCAAAAAAGTTTCTAATGAAACTTTATTCAGAATGTGAAGAAGAAATAAGTACAATTAAGTCAAATCAAAAGAATAATGCTGTTCTTTTACAAGAAAAACATAACGTGTTATCAGAGAGAGAAAAGGATACGGTGCGCAATCTGGATTTGTTTTCGCCGATCTATCAAAATACTTACAATACAAAAGAAAATATCAACATGGAAATTAATCTTATTAAAGAAAATATTGAAAAGTCAGATATCGATCAATTGGAGCTATTGCAGAGAAAACGAGGTCTGGAAAAGACCACGGATTGTATCAATTTTCTTATGGAAGAATTAATTGATAAGTCGAATAAAGACCTAGGTTTAAACATTCTTGAGGCTCAAGAAAAAGAAAGGCAGCGAATAGCCGGAGATTTACATGATTCAACGGTACAAAATTTAACTAGTTTAGTACATAAAACAGAGTTATGTATAAAATTGATCGATATAGACCTCGTGCGGGCAAAATTAGAATTAAGTACAATGTCAAATACGATTAAATCAATTATTAATGATATGCGAAATATTATTTTTAATTTGAAACCGATGACTTTATGTGATCTAGGATTGGTTCTTACAGTTAATCAATTTACAAAAAAATTGGCAAGCGAGAATGATATCGATATTCAGTTTTCTCATAATGAGGAAGTAAAAAATGTAATCCCTATAATTAATACGACGATATTTCGGATTATTAAAGAAGCATGCTATAACGTTATCAAACATGCAAACGCTACTTTAATTGAAATTAATATATGTTACAGTGAAAATGATATTGAAGTATCAATTAAAGATAATGGAATTGGATTTGATCAAAATATCTTAAATGATGAAAATCATCAATCCAATTTTGGTTTACCGATAATGAAGGAAAGAATTGCTTTGTTATCTGGAATATTGCAGTTACAAACAGACAAAGGAAAAGGTACATTAATTAATGTTTCTGTACCTATATCAATATGCAAGGGGGATAAGCATGAACAAACCAATTAATATAATGATCGCAGATGATCACCATATGGTCAGAGAAGGACTAAAACAATTATTAGAATTAGATGGAGATATTGTTGTTAATGCAGAAGCAGATGATGGAATGCAATGTCTTGATATGTTAAAGAAAAAACAAACGGACGTACTTCTGTTAGATATCAATATGCCGAATATGAATGGATTACAAGTGTTAAAGCATTTGCGAGAGAAAAAGGCAAATGTAAAAGTACTAATCCTTACGATCCATAACGAAGTGGAATATTTGGCGAAAGCAGTTGACATTGGTGTAGACGGATATGTATTAAAAGATTCAGAATCTGCTTTATTAAAGAAAGCAATTTACTGTGTATATAATGGTGAAACCTTTATTCAACCGGAGCTAACGCCTATATTAAAAGAAAGACAGGAAGAGAAGAGCAGCGCTGCAATAAATTTTGACGACAGCTTAACCAAACGTGAAATCGAAGTGCTGAAGTTGCTCGCAGAAGGACTATTTAACAAAGAGATAGCCTATACATTAGCAATCAGTGAAAAGACCGTTAAGAATCATGTATCAAACATATTTAAAAAAATCAATGTATCCGATCGAACACAGGCTGCAGTATATGCGATCAAGAATAATTTGGTGGATATCTTCTAGTGGGAGATAATAAAGAACACTTATTGGATATTTCCAAATAATAAATAAAGATAGAACCAATCTATATTCTGATGTAGAATTAATTGTAGAAATGGAATGTTTCACGTGAAACATTCCATTTTGGATTTATAAAAGTATATTCAATCGATAAATGGACAGTATTATTGAAGGATGTCCATATATCCATGATGTTACATTAATAATTATAGTGATAGCTGGAGAATTATTGCTACAGAGCAGAATAAATATGCTTTCAAGAGTATGTTTGTACTTATATTAATTAAAGTCATTATCTATCCATGCAAAAATATAGAAAAGTAATAAAATTAGATATACAGTTTACCTTAGAGAAAATAAATTAATGTATTAGAAATAAAATGTTTCACGTGAAACATTTTTGACCAATTAAAGCGGATGCAGTAAACGATTTATATCGAACTGCTGACAGAGCATAGATATAGGAAACAAATGAAGTTCAGTATGCATTATTTCATTTGCTATATTATTTACTTGAGGAACCATGATGGAAGAACAATAGAATTTTTCAAATGAAGCATTTTTCGGGATAAGTCTATTGTTTTATTAAAAAGAATGAATATAATTTCTGACTGATTTATGTCTAGCCACCTAAATGCATGGATTCAGGTATTATCCTATACGATTACGGCAAAGTTATACAGTAATTTTAGATATTTTTTGCTTAGCAAAATCATAAATACTAGGGTAGCAATAGAATGTTATATGTGAAATGATTTTATAAACTTAATGAAATAGATGAAATATACGATTTATATCGATTTGCCAGTGTGACATTGATTTTTGGAAACAAACCACTTATTAACAGAGTTTCACTGCTTCTTTACGTTTGAAAGCAATAATTAAAGGAATAGTAGGAATAATTATGAGATGTTTTACGTGAAGCATTTTGCGGGATAAAGACGACGTCAAAATTATCGAAAAAAGGATATTACTTCTCGATTTATACACCTCTAGCTATCAACAGTGAATGGATTTAGGTATAGCTTATATAACTAATAGTATTATACATATTATTTAGCCAAGTGAATCAAAATGGATAGAGTAGTAATAAAAACGTCTCACGAAAAATGGCTTTATCAGCTAAGTGAAATAGATGGTGAACAATTTATATTTGATCATACAATAGGGCATAGATTCGGCATAGATAAGTGCAATTAATACAACTCAGAATCATAGTTTCAATGTTTTTTTGTTAAGCATGGAATAAGAACTGAAGAAATGTTTCACGTGAAACATTTTGCTTAATTATAACAGGCGCATCTAATGAATATATCGACTGTTGATATGATATGAATTCGTAAAGTAGTACCGTTCCATATGAATCAATTTACCTGCTTCGTTATTTTACTCGGAGCATAATGATGAAAGAACAATAAAGAAGAATGTTTCACGTGAAACATTGTATATTAATCAGAGCATTAGCACTTATTCAGATCTGTTGATGTGAGATGAATGGATGAAATAAGTATCATTCAGTATGCATCATTTATCTACTTCGTTATTGTACATAGAGAATAATGATAAACGAATCAATAAAAGTTATAAGAGTTTTCGGTCTGCTAAAAAATATATAGAATAGAACGATTTATATACTGATTTTTTGAAATGCATATATACTGGAATTATATTCAATTCCTTGATTTTACAGATTCTATGGTTTTCAATATGACAATCCTCAATCCTTCATTAATAACAATAATCTTATTGACCTGATTAACATATATTAAGCTTCCAAAAAATAATATTGCGATTTCAATAAATATTCTTGGCAAATCTGCAAAATAAAAGAATGTTTCACGTGAAACATTTACCATGACGGGTATATCTTCATATTAATTAGTAAATAGGATTATTCAAATAAATTAAGTCTATAAAATATAATAATACTATTTTTAATTATATTTTTCGGTTGGGTGAAGAAAGAACAAATTATCTTTTTAAAGTGCATTAAAGAATGACTAAAGATGCCAGAATGCATAATGTTTCTTTATAAATTCTTTCAAGTTTGTAACTACACAGTATGGACAAACCTAGGATATATAAGGATAAGCTAGGGTTGAATAAAAATGAAGTTAAATACGTTAGCGATAATCAAATAGGGAAGTTAAATCATTGTAAATACTATATTTACTATTACGTATTCTTATGTTACATACAAAGTTCTTTTCTAATTAAAACAAGATTATTTGAAAATGAAAAGCTTATTTATGTTAAAAAACAAAAGATGTTTTTCACCTTTTGGAGAGAAGAGATGAGAGAGGGTTAAATGAACAGTTTAATCCCCCAGCTATGCTGGGGCAAATAGAATAATCAGTAGTGTTACGTATGTTGTAAAAAAGCCTCCTATGTTACACTGATAAAGGTGTCGCAAGCCAATATCAGAATAGGAGGCGGTCCTTATGGACAGTTCTACTTTATCGCATACAAGGTGGAAATGCCAATACCACTATATTTATACCTAAAAACAGAAGAAAAGTTATGTATGGAAACATTAAGGCAGATGTTAGAGAAATATAAA
>SVEA01000189.1 GCA_015057615.1 Lachnospiraceae bacterium
CTCAATAAAGCTTCGATCTCACTACTGTATGGTATTGATTATAACCAAAATAAAGTAACTAATAAACCAAAAAGTGTCAGTAACCAGTTTTCATTCATAGTGGTGCGGCAAACGCATGAGGGATTTGACACTCAAATCAAATCTAATATGAAAATATGGTGAGGTTAGTATAAAAAATTTTTCACCAAGCGAATTAATTCGCTTTGCAAATATTGCGCCTAGGGCTCAAAGTTTGCAGGTTATGAAGAAAGGCATGGTTATTAAAGTGGAAAATTATATCATTGAAATGCTTCATATAACGAAAGAATTTCCTGGAATCATAGCTAATGATGATATCACTCTGCAATTAAGAAAAGGGGAGATTCATGCTCTCCTTGGAGAGAATGGTGCGGGAAAATCCACCCTTATGAGCGTACTTTTTGGTCTTTATCAGGCGGAAAAGGGTGAGATAAAAAAGAATGGTGAAGTGGTGAAAATTGATAATCCCAACGATGCGAACAACCTTGGGATCGGAATGGTACACCAGCATTTTAAGCTTGTTGAGATTTTCACTGTTCTGGAGAATATAATTCTTGGCGTTGAACCGAATAAGATGGGATTTCTACAAAAGAAGGAAGCTAGGGAAAAAGTCGTAAGTTTGAGTAAGCAATACGGACTTCATGTGGATCCGGATGCTCTTATTGAAAGAATATCGGTTGGAATGCAGCAGCGTGTAGAGATTTTGAAGATGCTATATCGAGAAAATGAGATTCTTATATTTGACGAACCGACAGCGGTCTTAACTCCGCAGGAAATTGATGAGCTTATGGATACTATGCGCGGCTTTGCAAAAGAAGGTAAATCAATCCTGTTTATTACCCACAAATTGAATGAGATCATGTCGGTTGCCGATCGCTGTACGGTACTTCGAAAGGGAAAATGCGTCGGTACTGTTGATATAAAGGATACGACTAAGGAAGAGCTCTCCCGAATGATGGTAGGAAGAGACATCAGCTTTACCGTTGATAAGAAGGAAGCTGCTCCGGGAGAGGTTGTGCTGTCCGTGGATCATCTTACCGTGCCGTCAGGGAAAGGTAAGAAGAATGCAGTGGAGGATGTTTCCTTTGAGGTTAAGGCAGGGGAAATTGTTTGTATCGCAGGGATCGACGGCAATGGACAAACCGAATTAGTTTCCGCATTAACCGGCCTTGAGAAGCTAAGCAAAGGGAAAATCACATTATGCGGGAACGATATAACGAAAGTCAATATCCGAAAACGTTCCAAAGCCGGAATGAGCCACATCCCGGAAGATAGGCACAAGTATGGACTTGTACTGGATTATACCCTAGAGGATAACCTGGTTCTGCAGCGTTACTGGCAGCCCGAATTTCAGAGAAACGGATTTATCAAGCAGCAGGAGGTTCGCAGGTATGCGGACAAGCTCATTGACAAATATGATGTAAGAAGTGGACAAGGTTCCGTTACAATTGTAAGAAGTATGTCCGGTGGTAATCAGCAGAAGGCGATTGTAGCAAGGGAACTGGATAAGGAACACAAGCTTTTGGTTGCAGTTCAGCCGACGCGAGGTCTGGATGTCGGGGCGATCGAGTTCATCCATAAGCAGCTGGTAGCCTCCAGAGATGCGGGTGAAGCGGTTCTTTTAATATCCCTGGAGCTGGATGAGGTAATGGATGTCAGCGATCGTATTCTGGTAATGTACGAGGGTGAGATCGTTGGTGAGCTGGATCCAAAGACCAATACGGTTCAGGAGCTGGGACTTTACATGTCAGGAGCAAAACGGGATGAGAGAAGGGAGAACGCATATGAAGAATAATTTGTTTTCAAAATCAAATATGAAAAAAATTACCCATAGCAAAGGTTTTTCCTCCTTTACAGCTGCATTACTGGCAATTGCAATCGGACTGATCTTTGGATTTATTGTTATGCTGGTTGCCCAGCCAGGGAATGCGCTGCAGGGGTTTGGCAGAGTTCTCTTTGGCGGATTTTCCCGTATCGGCGATGTGTTTTATTTTGCAACCCCCATATTAATGACCGGTCTTTCCGTAGGCTTTGCATTTAAAATGGGACTATTTAATATAGGAGCTTCCGGACAATATACCATGGGTATGTACTTTGCATTGTATGCAGGGTTAATGTTTGATCTGCCAGGTAGTATTCATTGGATCGTCTGCATTCTTGCGGGGCTTATCGGCGGAATGCTGTGGGGAATCATCCCCGGATTTTTTAAAGCGATCTCGAATGTAAATGAGGTCATTACCTGTATTATGTTTAACTATATCGGAATGTATCTGGTCGATATGTGGATTCAGGGGAACGGGACCATGTATATTTCCTCCAAGACCAGAACCGCCTATCTGCCTGCCTCTGCGCAGATACCATCCCTCGGCGTGAAAAATTCCAACGTTAATGTCGGGATTATTATCGGAATCGTAATAGCAATTCTTCTATATATTATTCTGAATAAAACCGTATTTGGCTATGAGCTCAGAGCTACTGGATTTAATAAGCATGCCAGTAAATATGCCGGGATGAACGATAAGCGCAATATGATTCTAACGATGGCAATCGCAGGAGCACTTTCCGGATTGGGCGGAGCATTTGCAATCCTGGCTCCCTCGAGTATCCCCGGAAGCAGTATGACCTATGAACCGATCAGTATCATTGCGGCGAATGGATTTAACGGTATTGCAGTAGCGTTACTGGGAAGCTCCCATCCGATCGGCATTATTTTCTCCGCTGTATTTATCTCCCATATACAAAGAGGCGGTACCCTTACCGCATTGTATGGCTTTAAACCAGAGATCATAGATATTGTTATCGCGGTTATTATTTATTTCTCCGCATTTTCCTTACTGATGAATGCTGCTTTCGGCAGATTTATCAAACGGCACCGCAAAAGAAGCGAGTCCAGGGAGGTTGATGCGGATACACCGATTGCCGCGGATGGGCAGGAGAGCGCCCGTATGGTTTCGGTCGGACAAAATAAAGAGAAGGTTGGGGAGGAGGCTTAAACGATGGATACTTTATATTATTTAATTCAAAATACGCTTCCGGTTGCGATTCCTCTGCTTTTGGTAGCATTAGGCGGCATGTTCAGTGAACGCAGTGGTGTCATTAATATCGGTCTGGAAGGCATTATGTTATTCGGCGCATTTTTCGGCTGTCTGACGGTTTTGTCTATTCAAAATACAGGATTACATCCGCAGGTTATATTACTGATTGCCATGGTGGTTTCTGCACTTGCAGGATGGGTATATTCCCTGCTATTATCCTTTGCGGCGGTCAATATGAGAGCGGATCAGACAATTACCGGTACCGCTATGAATATGCTGGTTCCGGCTGCAATCTTACTATTTTCAAAAATGAATTACAACAGCGACGGGATTACGACATCGGTTGCTTTCTATATCCGAGAGGTTCCGGGGCTAAGTAAGATTCCGGTGATCGGAGACCTCTTTTTCAAAAAGACGTATCTGACGGTATTTATCGGCTTTTTGTTTTTAATTATATCCGCCATTGTCTTTTATAAGACGAAATTTGGACTTCGCCTGCGTGCCTGCGGCGAACATCCGCAAGCAGCGGATTCCGTAGGAATCAATGTATATCATATGCGCCATATGGGTGTTGGAATATCGGGTATCCTTGGCGGTATCGGAGGTTACTTTTATTCTGTCGGCGTTATGGATGGCAATATTAATGGTCATACCGGGGTTGCCGGCTTCGGCTTCCTTGCTCTGGCAGTTATGATCTTTGGTCAATGGAAGCCGTGGCATATTATGTTTGCCTCCTTGTTCTTTGCATTTTTAAGAACCCTGGCTTACTCTACTTCCTTAATTCCGGTTTTGAATATGCTCAAAATTAACAATACGTATTTTAAGATGCTTCCCTATGTTGCTACGATGGTAGTTCTTGTATTTACTTCGAAGAAATCAAGAGCTCCGAAGGCGGAAGGTATCCCTTACGATAAGAGTACGAGGTAGAAATACGGATAGGAGTGTCAAAACCTTCCGAATAAATAGTATTCTACAATTTGCATAAATAAAGAAAAAATGAAAGTAATCGGAAGCATATTTTAATGAGCAGCTGTTTGAAGTCGTTGGTACTTAGA
>SVEA01000190.1 GCA_015057615.1 Lachnospiraceae bacterium
AAATCTTTTGCAGTATATTCATATAACCATTATGATTTAAAGTGGCACAAAAAGAAACCCCTAATTCCCCTCATGAATGAGGGGCTAGGGGAGTTGAAGTGTCGAAGACACTTTTTTATTAGGGGAAGGAAAACTGCTTGCAAATGTTTAATAAAACAAGTAATATATGGTATATTAATTAATACAGAATGCTTTTTCGCCAAAGAAGGGGCATGAGAAAGTGAAAGAATGGGAAAAATATTGAAGAGAACCAATCCATGATACACATAAAGCTGTGCAGAAATGAGGAAATATATGAAAGAAAAAAATAAAGAAGCTTTCGAAGAGAGACTAATTATGCTTGAGGAATTTATCTCGAGAGAAGAATACAAACCGTTACGATTTAAAGAGTTTGTTTCTCTCTTGCAGGTTCCCAGAGGCGATAAGAACAGTCTCAAGGAAATGCTGGATCAGTTCATTAAGGATGGAAAGCTTATCCTGGATCGTCAGGGACGTTACCGTATTCCCGGAGATAATATTAAGACCGGCACCTTTGCCGGAACGCAGAGAAACTTTGGTTTTGTTATTCTGGAGGGAGAAGAACAGGATATCTTCATACCGGAGAATGCAACCAAGGGAGCTTTGCATGGGGATAAGGTCATGGTTGCCATAAACGAGGAACAGACCGGAAAAAGAAAAGAAGGAACCATCATTAACATTATAGAGAGAGGGAAAACCGAGCTGGTAGGCACCTTTGAGAAAAGTAAAAATTTCGGTTTTGTGCGTCCCGATAATTCGAAGTTCGGACGAGATGTATTTATCTCGAAGGAGCATACCATGGGGGCGGTTGACGGACATAAAGTTGTAGTAAAGCTTACGAAGTTCGGCGATGGCACCCAGAACCCGGAGGGAAAGATTATTGAGATCTTAGGTCACGTAAATGACCCCGGTGTGGACATTATGTCAATTATACGCGAGCATGATCTTCCGGTGGAATTTCCGGAGGAAGTGATGCGGTTTCTAAATCAGATTCCTGAGGAAATGGATCCCAGGGCAATGGAGGGACGGCTGGATATCCGAGATCTTCCGATGGTTACGATCGATGGAGAGGATGCGAAGGATTTAGACGATGCTGTCACCATTTCCAAGGAGGGAGGAATCTATCATCTTGGCGTGCATATTGCGGATGTAACGAATTATGTAAAGGAAGGCTCCGTTCTGGATAAGGAAGCACTAAAGCGTGGTACCAGTGTTTATCTGGTTGACAGGGTGATTCCGATGCTTCCGCACAAGCTCTCTAACGGAATCTGCTCTTTAAATGCAGGAGAGGACCGCCTTGCACTGAGCTGCTTTATGGACATTAATTCCAAGGGCGAGGTTGTCAGCCATAGAATCGCCGAGACGGTCGTTCGGGTAGATGAAAGAATGACCTACACCAGCGTGGCAAAAATCGTGGAGGATCAAGACGAGGAAGAAAGCCAGAAATATAAAGAGCTGGTGCCAATGTTTCAGTTGATGCTGGAGCTGTCGCAGATCCTGAAGAAGCATCGAAGAAAAAGAGGCTCCATTGATTTTGATTTTCCGGAAAGTAAGATTGTCGTAGATGAAAAAGGAAAGCCGATCAATATTCAGGCTTATGAAAGAAATAAAGCAACTAAAATTATTGAGGAATTCATGCTGATTGCAAACGAGACCATTGCAGAGGATTTCTTCTGGCAGGAGGTACCGTTTTTATACCGGACTCATGATTACCCGGATGAAGAAAAGATCAAGAAGCTGGGAATCTTTATCAATAATTTTGGCTATAGTATTCATATCGGACAGGATGAAATTCATCCAAAAGAATTACAGAAGCTGCTAATGAAGATCGAAGATACTCCGGAGGAACCCTTGATCAGCCGGTTGACCCTGCGCTCGATGAAGCAGGCTAAGTACACGGTTACAAATACCGGACACTTTGGGCTTTCAGCAAAATATTACTGCCATTTTACCTCACCGATAAGGCGCTATCCGGATCTGCAGATCCACCGGATTATCAAAGAAAACCTGAATGGCACCCTGGGTGAGAGAAGACAAAAGCATTATGAAAAGATACTGTATGAGGTTGCGAATCATTCCAGCAAAACAGAGCGGAGAGCGGACGATGCGGAACGTGAAGTTGAAAAAATGAAAAAGGTCGAATATATGAGTGCCTTTATCGGTGAAACCTTCGATGGAGTGATCTCCGGTATTACGACCTGGGGAATGTATGTAGAGCTGCCCAATACGGTGGAAGGAATGATCCGCGTCAGCGATATGGAGGACGACTACTACTTCTATGACGAGGAGCATTATCAGATGGTGGGCGAGCACACCAAGAAGACATATAACTTAGGGCAAAAGGTGAAGATTGAAGTGACCGCTGCAGACAAGCTTCTGCGAACCATTGATTTTGCCTTGGTAGAGGAGGAATAAGAACGTAATGGGGGAAGAATTTAAATTAATCGCAAACAATAAAAAAGCATATCATGACTATTTTATTGAAGAAAAATATGAAGCAGGCATCGCATTGCATGGTACGGAAGTAAAATCACTCCGCATGGGAAAATGCAGTATCAAGGAATCCTATATTCGAATCGAAAAGGGCGAGGTTTTTATCTATGGTATGCATATCAGCCCTTACGAGAAGGGAAATATATTTAACAAGGATCCTCTGCGGGTGCGTAAACTTCTGCTGCATGGCTACCAGATCAATAAAATAGCCGGGCAGCTGGCACAGAAGGGGTTCACCCTAGTACCACTTTCTGTTTATTTTAAAGGAAGTCTGGCAAAGGTAGAGATCGGGCTGGCAAAAGGTAAGAAGCTGTACGATAAGCGCCAAGATATCGCGAAGAAGGATCAGCGCCGGGAAGCAGAAAAGGAATTCAAAATAAAAAATCTTTATTAATGGATTAACGGTTCGTCTGCATGAAAATGGACCTTTTGGCAGAAGAAATCGGCAAAATATATTGCAGATAACTTGACACTTTTGCGAAATTAGATTAATATAATAGATAGATATATAAAAGAACGGGCTAGTATTTAGGTTCGACGGGCTGGTTGAAGTTGGAGAAGCTATCCGCAGGTGAGACGTTACATCACAAAATTAAATTAAACGCAGACGATAATTTAGCGTACGCTGCCTAATGGCAGCTGTCTGACTTAGAGCACCTACACTTTAAGACCCAGGCATCGATGATGTAGGAAACGACATATACAAAGCTTTGCGTATATGGGCGTAATATGAAGCTACTGAAATCAGAAGAGTGTTAGTTCTCGTCTGACAGAGGGAATGAAAAAGAACTGACTATGATAGTAGAAGTACAAGGGATTCTGGTTCGGACGCGGGGGCGGGACCCGCCTAGTCCATCAAAAAAGAGGTTGTTGCAACAGCCTCTTTTTTTAACGCTAGCTCTTATTTATCGGTGTAAAGTAGATACTTTCCGCTATAATCCATAACACCGTCATAATTTCCTCGATCCACTTGAATGTAGGATGCATCGATACTCAGAATTTCTTCTCTGCCGGATGATTGGTAACTGACATTCCCGGATTTATTTAGGAGTATATATTGATTGCTGTGAAGATTCGCCCCATAATCAACCAATAATATTCCTTCCGCCTTATTGCGATCTAATAAAGGAGAGGGTTCATATAGTCCATCCAAAGTAAGGAGCAATGTCTCTTTATTATATATTTTCGTTTTATCACCATTCACTTGTTGAACCACGGAGATATTACCATGCATATATTTAACGCAAACTTTATCCCAATCGCTGATATCTAGCTCATATTGTTCATTTGTATGATATTTCATAATATTTAACTTGTTATCTTGTTTGCTGTATAAAATAATGTCTTCACGATTTTCCCAATAGTTACGATAGACGATATCTGTATAATCATTGCCGTCTTTATTCGTGATGCGGTTTCCTCCCTTATCGTAGAACGTATTATGCTCGATGTAATCCTTATTAAGAACCGTATCTGAATAAACCTCTCCATACCAATAATAGTAACTATCGATATTATCTCCTCTATCTTTAGAGGTAATAATATTAAAATTTTGATCCAGAACATATGCTTTATCTTTATAGTCCACCGAGATTAATTTGTTGTCCATATCATAAATATTAAAAGCTAATACTTCCTTTGGATCACTTTTTATATTATTGTTATTAAAAAACATCTGCTCTGAGAAATAAAGTGTTCCATCTGCATTATATAATTCACCAGGCTTATTATGTATTTGTTTAATAAAGCAAAAATTAATATCATAGATATCAGTTGCTCCCGCATCCTTCTCTTTAGAAGATTTGCTATTCCAATAATAATTTCCCCTTTTGTATAGACCTAAGCCATCTTCTTCATAAAATCCAGAGGCTAATACCTCTCCCTTTTGATTAATTACCTGGTATTCCTCTGTGTTGCCGACAATTAAAAATCCTCTTTCAGCATCCAGTACCCTAAGGGACTCATAAATATTAGGAAGTATAAATGCATCCTCTTGCAAGCTATATAAGCCATACCTCATATTCCATGTTCCATCCTCCTGCTTTACAGCTAAACCGATGCCAAGAGGTGTCTCATCTGGTAATAAGCCAATGTCTCCGCTGACATGGGCATTTTGGAATACCTTGACCTTCCTCCATTGATCCTTGTAGATGGTAACGGTTCCTATATCGAACCCATCATTTTCTATGTAGGAAGCGGCTACGTAGAGGGAGTTATCGGGTAATCTTTCTGCGTCCGAATTTATCAGCCCGTCTATACCGGGGGATGGTTCCTTATCCATAGAGTTTTCATTTTGCGTAACTTCCGGTTGAGTATCAATTACTTCCATATCATTATCATTCTGCTTTGTCTCTTTCATTTTACAGGCAGTCATCATACAGCATAGCAGCAAAATGATAGCATACCTTTTGATATTCTTTTTCAATTTACCCTCCACATTTATTGTTTTATAGGATACAAATTAATCAGATAATACATATATTACCATTGTGATAAATCTAAATCAAGTTATACTTATGGATGAAAAGGAAAATTTTTTTTGAAAAAAGTATTAAAAAAAACTTGAACTTTTCGTATTATGTGGTAAATTAAGTTTTGAAATAAAAATCGTAAATGATCAATTCACGGAGTTTTGCTTGGAAATAGTATCCGTTATTTCTGTGTTACAAAGCGGTTTATGGACAGAATGGAGAAATAAAATGAAGTTTTTTAATAGGAAAGTATCATCTCAACAACTAAATGAATTCATAGGCAGGAGGAAGGATACCGCAAATTATCAAGAAAACCGGAACGATACCAAGAAGGATCTATATTCTCTGATGATCTGCTTTGGGATGGCATGCATAGTTAATTTAGCAATTGAGAGTATCAGCAGACATTCTATCGCAGAGGCTCTTCATTATTTCGTGCAGAGCTGGGATGTTTTTTTGTATAACACCTATTTGATTTTCGTGACCTTAACGATAAGCTATTTGGTTCGAAAGAGAATATTTACCTCCCTTCTGATCAGTATTGTCTGGTTGGTCGGCGGGGTTGCTAATGGTATTATTCTTGCCTTTCGAACTACGCCACTTACCGGAAACGACCTAAAGATGATCGGCAACGCAGCCTCTGTAATTAAGAAATATATGTCTTTGGATCAAATACTTCTTGCTTTACTACTGGTTCTGGCGGCAATCGGTTTCCTTGTTTTAACAGCACTATGGTGTCCGAAGTTCCAGGGAAAAATGAGATATCATAGGCATATTGCATTCCTTGTCCTGGGGTTTGTCTCTATTCTTCCAGTTACGAAATTATGCGTACGGGCAAATGTGCTTTCTACATATTATGGTAATATAGCCAATGGATATGAAGCGTATGGCTTTCCTTACAGTTTTTTAAGCACTATATTTGCAAAGGGGATTGACCGGCCGGACAGCTATCAGGAAAGTGAAGTAAAGAAAATTATTCATAAGGACGGTAACGACTGCTATCAGACAAAAAAGAATCCCAATATCATAATCGTTCAGCTGGAGTCATTTTTTGATCCGAGTCTGATTGAGGGGTTGAATTATTCGAAGGATCCAATTCCGAATTTTCGAAGTCTGGAGGAAAATTATACCTCCGGATATGTAAGGGTTCCCGTCGTCGGAGCGGGGACAGCCAATACGGAATTTGAAGTACTTACCGGTATGAGCATGCGCTATTTTGGAACGGGAGAATATCCATACAAGACAGTAATGCGGGATAATGTATGCGAAAGCATAGCTTATGTTCTTAAGGATCTTGGTTATTCCACGCATGCCATACATAATAATATAGCAAGCTTTTATGGGAGAGATGAAGTATTTGCTAGACTGGGGTTTGATACCTTTACCTCGCTGGAGATGATGGATATAGAAGACTATACCCCTCTCGGATGGGCGAAGGATGCTACGCTTGCCGATTCCGTTCTAGAATGTCTGAAATCAACCGAGGAGCAGGATCTTGTCTATACCATCACAGTACAGTCCCATGGCGGGTATCCAAGTGAGCAGGTCATCATGGATCCGGCAGTTACTGTCCGGGGAACGGAAGAGGAAGACAGGAGATATTCCATAGAATACTATGTAAATCAACTCTATGAAGTGGATCAGTTTATCGGAGATCTGGTAAAGAAACTGGAGGATTTTGAGGAAGATACCGTGCTTGTCCTATTTGGTGATCACCAGCCCTCCCTAGGGCTGGAAAGTAATCAGATTGCCTGTGAGTCGTTGTTTAAAACAAACTATGTAATCTGGGACAATATGAATCTTAAGAAGGAAGACAGAGATATTGCCTCCTATCAGCTTGCTCCCGTTACTTTTGATAAGGTCGGAATCCATGCCGGAACGTTGATGAAGTTCCATCAAGAGAGAATGGGGACACAAAAGTACTGTACCGATCTGAAAGTTCTCCAGTACGACATGCTTTATGGAGAAAGGTATGTATATGATGGAAGAGACCGATATGACGAAGCGGATTTGCAGATGGGAATCGAGGATATTACGATTGCATCGATTACTGTGGACTTATATGGTAATACGGTGATTAAGGGTGGCCGTTTTAATACCTACAGCAGAATCAAAGTGAACGGAAAAGAAATGAATACGGTATATGTAGATTCGCATACACTTGCTTTGGAAAATTATAAAGTTAACAAGGGAGATGTCCTGGAGGTGAATCAGGTATCCTCCGATGGGGTAGTGCTAAGAGAAGGAACGGCTTATACCTATCAGGGTTACCAGCGCTTTATTAAGGCTGCTAAGGCTGCGGATCGGGCCTTAAATTAAAGATGTAGATACAGCAAGATACTAAGATGCAAAAATATTGATTTGAGTGTCAAATCCCTCATGCGTTTGCCGCACCACTATGAATGAAAACTGGTTACTGACACTTTTTGGTTTATTAGTTACTTTATTTTGGTTATAATCAATACCATACAGTAGTGAGATCGAAGCTTTATTGA
>SVEA01000191.1 GCA_015057615.1 Lachnospiraceae bacterium
ATAAAGTCCTATCATTTTGCAAATTCATTTTAAAATGCAAATAAAGTTGTTTCAGGAAACATGGTTTATTAGGGTTAAGGAAAGCCCTGTAGGCCATGTTTTTTATTAGAAGTTTACGACGGATATAGAATAAGGAGACAAGGCTAAAAGTCAGATAAATCAATGGATTGAAAGATTGAATGAATAAGAAAATGGAAGAATAAATGGACAAAATCTCCCCTTATCCCTAGTTCCTAAATCCTATTATTTCCTCAATCCTAATAGAACTTTATTTTCATTTTTTGCCCTAAAAACTCCAAAATGTAAGTACTTTAGTGGTGCAGGTTCAAGGATTAAGGAATTAAATGGATAAATGGAAGAGAATAACAAGCCAGTAGTATCAAGGGTTTGAGGGGTGCTGGTGAGAGAACTTTATTTGAAAAAGGTGAGGAGTTTGTTTGATGAACACAATGTTGTCTACATCAAATAAAGTCCTATCATTTTGCAAATTCTTTTTAGAATACAAATAAAGTTGTTTTAGGAAACATGGTTTATTAGGGAAAATGAAAGCCCTGATGACCATGTTTTTTTATTTTATTAGATGTCTTGTTAGAAGGAAAGAGGGATACAAGGCTAAAGGTCAGGTAAATCAATGGATTAGAAGATAAGATGGAGGGGAGAATGGAAGAATAAATGGAATTTGTATTTCTTATAGAACATGCTCTGTTTTTTCTGTTTCTTAAACTCATATGGATAATAATTTAGAAACAAAAAAATATTTTTGCATGGAAAGTTACGCCAAAGTGAAAATAAAGTTATATTATTTATATGAATATAGGAAAACAGGTTGTGGAGGAGATTAAAGGGTATTAGGAGAATTGGTTAAAAAGTAGTGAGGTGTAAGGAAGTAGGTGCTTTTATAGGTTGTATAGTTTAAAATAAAAGTATATGGTATAGATTGGTAAAAATGTGGATTTGAGATTATTTGTAATAGTGGAGAAAAGAATATGGAAACGTTTTGGAGTATTGGTGGCAAGTATAATAGTAATACAATTACTATACAAATATTAATGGAGGCATTGTTAGTTTCTGGATTTATATTGGTAGACTGTATCAAGAAACAGAAATTTGTAATTATTGTAAAGATATTATTTGCTATCGAATTTATCTGGATTGGTATTGAATATTTTATAATAAATGGAGTTTCAGAATATCATAATGTACTTAATTCAATCCCTTTTTTTATAATTGGATTATGTTGGATTGAAGATACTATTAGTGGAAGAACGAATGCTCAGAATCCATATGGGAAAAGGGGTTTACTGCTATATCTGATATGGCCAATGTTTATTGGTTTGAGTCTTGTTTTAGGAAGGATATGGCCAGAAATGTTTGGAATTGTATTTCCGTGCAATACCATAACGATGGCATTAATCTGGTTAAACATACATAGTAAGAAGAAAAATTATACTCTTACTATCATATTAGTACTAATGGCAATACCAGGAGGACTTTTTAATGTTTTTTACTTCAGGGTATATGAAGATTTAATTATGGTTTTCATGGGTATTGCAACTCTGCTACATTTTTTATATTAATAAACATTAATAGTGAAAGAATAGATTATTAAGGGTTAAGTAGGCTACAGTTTTGGGTTTTCAGTGAAAAATCATCCATAAATACTTATGACGAATTCCTTTTGTATGGACATTATTGTTTATAAAGTTTACTTCTTGTCTAAAATAAGTTAAAATATTTATATAATATAGATATTGAGGTAGAAGTTAGCATTATCTACAAATTATGGGGGGGAATTTTCAAATGAAAAGAAAATTAATTGTATTAACAATGGTAATTATTTTTGTATTGTCTGGATGCTCAAGTGAAAAAACAGTATCACAAGTAGATTATAATAAGTTAAAAACCGAATTAGATGTGGCAAATTCTAAGAATAAAGAATTGGAGACAGAAATTGCAAAACTAAAGGATAAAGTTTCTTTGCTAGAAACTGAAGAAAAAGCACATTTAGAGGAAAATACGCCAACAAAAATTTCAGTTGAAGAAGAAATGACAAATGAAGAATTAGAGATAAAACTTAAAGAGCAACCTGTATTTGTAGTTTCTACAGATTACTTAATACAAGATGATGAGCATAAAGCATTATATCCTGATATGTTAAATGCTGTTATTAAAAATAATTCTGGAAAAGAGATAAAGAATGCAAAAGTAGCATTTGTGGCATGGGATAAAAATAATTTACCAGTAAAAATTATAGGGCAGTTTGATTTCGGTGGTGGTAGTTATATAAGAGAAGTTGACTTTGGAGATGTAAATATGGTTGATGGAGATACTTTTGGAGAAGATAAGGGTTTGTCTTTAGACGATAACACTGATAATATAGCTACTATAAAAGCAATAGTAACTGAATATACAGATTTTGATGGTAACATGTGGAGTAATCCTTATTATAAAACATGGAAATCAATATTTGAGAATAGAAAATTAAACGAGTAAGTTTCTATCAATAAATTGGGTTGGATAAAAACTTGAACATAGTTATTTCCCAAGACTGGTTACAGGAGCTTATTCTTGATGTATTGTAGTCGGTTTCGGTGTGGGACTTTCTGCATGTAGCTATAGTAAAGGTTAGGACTTACTCTACTTTTGCCTTAAAAAGCTATTTTGACAACCTTTTCCACAAAAATATTTATGATTTGTTTTATGATGAGATAAGGAATATTAGCTTCCGTTAATAAAACAATTGACATTTCCAATGTCCTATTTTATAATTTGAGTTAGAATAAAATAAATGGTGATGGAGTTCACCAGAAATGCTTATGCTAATGACTCCTACAGGTAGCAAACCGTATACCTGTAGGAGTTTTTTTGTGATTAGAAAGGGAGTTGACGTATGGCATCAAGCTTAGCAATCATATCGTTACTTGGATTACCAGCTAAAAAATTGTTTGAGAAATTAAGATTGCCCGGGTTATTAGGTATTTTGATACTGGGGGTTGTGATTGGACCTTATGGGTTGAATATACTTCAACCGGATCTAATGGCGGTATCCGCGGATTTAAGAATAATTGCTCTGATTATTATTTTATTAAGAGCAGGTCTTGGAATTAAGAAAGAAGACTTAAAGAAAGTGGGTATCACTTCGATTAAGATGAGCTGCATCCCCGGTTTGGTGGAAGGATTATTTATTGCTTTTGCTTCCATAAAATTGTTAGGCTTTTCCTTTGCACAGGGAGGCATGCTGGGCTTTATTCTTGCCGCAGTCTCTCCCGCGGTTGTGGTACCATTTATGATCAAATTAATGGATCATAACATCGGCATGAAAAAAGGCATTCCGACCTTAATATTAACCGGTGCATCGGTGGATGATGTATTTGCGATCACTATTTTCAGTGCCTTTCTAGGCTTCTATAGCGGCTCGAAGGTAAGCATAGGCAGGCAACTGCTGAATATTCCGATCTCCATCGTATTAGGTATTACGGCTGGTATCGCGGTTGGATTTTTATTAATCCAGCTTTTTAAAAAACACCACATTCGTGATACAAAAAAAGTTTTGCTTATTCTCGGTATCTCTATATTGCTGAAGGAATTAGAGGGTGTACTGCAATCAAAAGTACAGATCGCCTCCCTTCTGGGAGTCATGACCATTGGATTTATCATCGTTGAAAAATTACCGGAAGCCGGGGAAAGGCTGTCCGAAAAATTCAGTAAAATATGGGTTATAGCAGAAATTTTTCTATTTGTTCTTGTAGGGGCACAGGTGGATATCCATGTCGCTTTAGAGGCAGGCAGTGTAGGTATTATCATAATCTTAATCGGTTTGATCGGCAGAAGCATCGGGGTACTGATTTCGTTAATGGGGACGGACTATTCATGGAAAGAAAAATTATTCTGCGTCATCGCCTATACACCGAAGGCAACGGTGCAGGCAGCCATGGGTGCAGTTCCCTTGGCATGCGGAGTAGAATCGGGTGACATTATGCTGGCGGTTGCCGTTTTGTCGATACTGATCACCGCGCCATTAGGAGCAATCGGAATTGATTTTTCATCAAAAAAATTGTTGGAGGAGTAAGAAGAAATAGGAACCATGTTTTATTCGCAACACACATTTTCTTTGCAAAAACCCTTGACAGAAAATAAAATCCAGAATATAATACTTATGAACATATGAATAAGTGTTCATACAAGCAATCAATTATGAAGCTTTGATATGGTTTCCAATGATTCGATTTGAGAGTTTCGCAATTACCTATAATATATTTGAATTGAGGGGTGAAAGTTAGTGAAGAAACCAGAGGCTATTGAAAGATGCAATTGTGAAGTGATCCATGAGGAAGTGGTAAATCAGGTTAAGGGTCAGATGCCGCAAGAGGAAACCCTTTACGATTTGGCGGAGCTTTTTAAAGTATTCGGAGATTCCACCCGGATTAAGATCCTTTGGGCACTCGACGCAGCGGAAATGTGTGTCTGCGATATTGCAGCATTACTCAACATGACACAATCCGCCATTTCCCATCAATTAAGAGTTTTAAAGCAGGCAAAGCTGGTGAAGAACCGTAAGGATGGCAAGGTGGTATATTATTCTCTGGATGATGAGCATGTAAGGCAGATCTTTGATCAAGGCTTAGATCATATCAGGGAAGAGTAGTCGATCAAGGCTTAGATCATATCCGGAAGGAGTAGTCCGGTCGGGGTAGTTTTCATCGCCGATAATACAGAAGGAATGCGGAAGGTCCGGTCAGAAATGGTACTCCATATGTAATATTTTTGGAGCCTTTATATAATAAATAAAATCTAGGAGGATGATGATTATGAAGAAGAAATTTATACTGGAGGGATTAGACTGTGCCAATTGTGCAGCAAAGATTGAAAGATCCGTTAGCGGGCTGGACGGTGTCAAAGAAGCGTCGGTTAACTTTATGACTCAAAAAATGATTATCGAAGGCGAAGATGAGAAGATGCCGACAATTATTCAAGCCGCAGAAAAAATTGTGAAAGATATCGAACCGGATACAACGATGAAAAAGGCTTGATGGAGGCAAATTTTTTTTACACATAACATGAATACTTGTTCAAGCGTTCATGTTATGTGAGAAATACGAAGCAGCAAAAGAACGATGAAGCAGTAAAAATCTTGAGGCTCAAGATCTTAAAACTAAAAATCATAAGATGACTTAGGACACTCCCATCATAAATAATAACACAAATAATAACACAACATAAATATATCCGGTAGAAGGAAATGCTAAATAGTATATCCGGATGTTATAGCAGAAGATGTCTGCAAGATACAAATAGCAGGAAAAGCTGTAAAAGGCTTTGAGCCAATACAAAGATAAAAAGAGCATAAAGGAAGTGTTGATATGAAAAAAAGGCTTTGGCGGATTATTAGTGGAACCATGCTGTTTGTTGCAGCATTAGTGATTAATACAGATATTGAATTATTAAATATGGCACTTTATCTCACAGCCTATATTATTGTGGGCGGAGATGTAGTTGTAAGGGCGTTTAAAAATATTATCCGCGGAAAAGTATTTGATGAAAATTTCTTAATGACCGTAGCAACCATCGGAGCCATGCTGATTTCCGAGTATCCGGAAGGCGTTGCGGTTATGTTGTTTTATCAGGTCGGTGAGCTGTTTCAAAGCTATGCTGTGGATAAATCAAGAAAATCAATTGCAACCCTGATGGATATCCGGCCGGATTACGCCAATGTAAAAAGAGGCGAGGAGATTGTTACCGTTGATCCGGATGAGGTTAAAATAGGAGATATTATAGTAATTAAAGCAGGAGAAAAGATCCCGCTTGACGGCAAAGTGATTGAGGGAAGCTCCATGATAGACACCTCGGCACTTACCGGTGAATCGGTTCCCCGTGAGGTTGTACCGGGGAATGACATTTTAAGCGGCTGCATCAATATTAACGGAGTTCTTACTGTAGAGGTTACAAAAGAATTTGAAGAATCCACCGTAAGTAAAATACTTGACTTGGTGGAAAATGCAAGCAGTAAGAAATCCCAGTCCGAGCAATTTATTACAAGATTTGCTAAGTATTATACACCGGTGGTTGTAATCATAGCCGTATTCCTTGCGATTATTCCGCCGCTGGTTATTAAAGATGCAGAATTCAATGACTGGATCTATCGAGCACTGTCCTTCCTTGTAGTATCCTGCCCTTGCGCCCTCGTCATATCGATTCCTTTAAGCTTCTTTGGCGGAATCGGCGGTGCCTCCAGAAAAGGTGTGTTAGTAAAGGGAAGCAACCATTTGGAGGAGTTAGCAAAGACGGAAATCCTTGTATTTGATAAAACAGGAACACTTACGAAAGGGGTATTTAAGGTTCAGGAAATCAATCCGGAGGGAATTTCCCAGGAGGAACTGCTGGAATTAACAGCCTATGCGGAAAGCTATTCCAACCATCCGATTTCTAATTCGTTAAAGCAGGCGTATGATAAGGAAATTGACAACGGACGTATTACTGATGTAGAAGAAATCTCCGGTCACGGCGTTGTAGCAGTTGTTGATGGAAAAAGAGTAATGGCAGGCAACAATAAGCTAATGGATAAGATGAATATCTCCTGCCATAATGGTGCGATTGCCGGTACTGTGGTACATGTCGCGATTGATAATGTATATGCGGGTTATATCGTGATTGCGGATGAGGTAAAGGAAGATTCCGCACATGCAATCAGAGAACTTAAGAATGCACATATTAAGCAGACGGTTATGCTAACCGGTGACAGGGAAAATGTAGCGAATGAGGTTGCCAAGAAGCTTGGTATTGACAAGGTGTATTCAGAACTTCTGCCGGCAGATAAGGTAGAAAAGCTGGAAGAATTACTGGCTGAGAAATCGGAAAAAGGAAAGCTTGCTTTTGTCGGGGACGGAATTAATGATGCTCCTGTTCTGGCGCGTGCAGACTTAGGTATCGCAATGGGCGGTCTGGGTTCGGATGCAGCCATAGAAGCCGCGGACATTGTCATTATGACGGATGAACCCTCGAAGATAGCTACAGCAATAAGGATTTCGAAAAAGACATTGGGAATTGCAAATCAAAACATTATATTAGCCATAGGAATTAAGATAGTAGTACTCATTCTTAGCGCTATGGGATTTGCTACGATGTGGGCAGCGATCTTTGGCGATGTCGGTGTAACTATTATCGCGGTATTAAATTCCTTCCGGGCATTGAATGTAAAAAATCTATAAGCGCTTATCCGATAAAGAAAGTCTTAACAAGAGAAGATAATATAAGGCTCCGAATATTCGATTATGAAAAGAATATTCGGAGCTTTTGTATTCTGCCAAAGGAAGAGAAGTGTGGATTGACTGACTTATGATATATAATAAAAACGGAATGAGAAAATGCAAATTTACTTGCAATTTCCGAGTGGAGCGCCAAGATCATGAACATGTTATTCGTTCATAATATAATGAAAGCGTAGTTAGCATATGCAAGCTTACTTGTAATATGCGATCGGAGCCAAAGATCATGAGTGTTCTTTACTCATGATATATTAAATGTTATCGTGATGATTAGTGGATGAAAGCTTACGTTTGTGGATAAAGTGACTGTAAAACCGGGAGGATGTTTATACTTTTACCCGGTTTTATTATAATTGTTCTGTCTACTATACAGGCGGGAAGGAATATAGTAAGATAAAATTACGATAACTATAATAAAAGGGTTATTTTTGATGACAAAACCTGTCGATATAGGATTTAAGAGCCTTCGAAAGGAGAGATACCATGGAGGTTAAAGTTTGTAAAAATTGCAGAAGACTTTTTAAATATATCTATGGACCGGAATTGTGCCAGAATTGCAGAAGTTTAACATTACAGGATGAGAAAGAATTTACTGCAACTCTCCAACCGGCGGTTCGTGACGACGAAGAAAAATATACGCGGGTGCGAGATTATATCATGGCTCATCCCAAAGCAATGATTATTGAAATTGCAGAGGAAAATGATATATCACCAATAAAGCTGCTGGAATGGGTTCGTCAGGAAAGATTTGAATTTTCTGAGGATTCCAAGTTTGCCTGGTTCGAATGTAAAAAATGCGGAACGAAAATAAAAAGCGGTGTTTTATGTAATCGATGTAAGGCAATCTTATAATATTTATCCGATAGATCGCAAATAAAACGCTGGTAAAAATATTTCGTTTTTTATCTACCGGCGCTTTATATAGAGAATAAAGAGAGGAAGGGAAAGATATGAAAAAAATGATGGCAGAAAAAATATGTGTAATGGAGGGACACATAGAATAGAATTAACCCTCCGAATAGCAGGAGGATTCTATGAAGAGAAAACATTTTAAAAAATTTTTATCGTATTACAGACCTTACCTTGGTTTATTTCTGGCGGATATGGTCTGTGCACTTATTTATACGGCAATCAGCCTGGCATTTCCGCTTTTCACAAGGTACATTATTCAAAATGTTTTAGAGCGTAACATGGTGAATGCCATGGCTGGTTTATATAGGATCGGAGGAATTCTAGTCGGCCTTTTGGCAATACAGGTCTGCTGCGAAGTGTTTGTAGATTATCGCGGCCATTCCATGGGTGCCATGATGGAAAGAGATATGCGCATGGAATTATTTCAGCATCTGCAAAAGATGTCCTTCCGATTTTATGATAACAATCGGATTGGGCAGCTGATGTCGAGAATAACCAATGACTTACTGTCGTTGGCGGAGTTTTATCATCACTTTCCGGAAGACATCATTCTTAACTTCATAAAGTTTATCGGAGCATTCGTTATCCTGTTGACAATCAATGTGAGGTTAACCTCGATGGTATTTGCTTTTCTCCCGGTTATGGCTATATATGCATTTCATTTCAATAAGAAGTTGAAGGTTACCTATAAGGAAAGCTATGAAAGAATTGGGGAGATCGATGCCCAGGTGGAGGATACCTTAGCCGGAATTCGAGTGGTTCAGTCGTTTACCAATGAGGATACCGAGGTGAGCAAATTTGCCGATGCGAATGAAAGGTTTCTGAATTCCAGAAAGAGCATCTATCGCGGGGAGACTTGTTCTTACCAGGGAGTTGATACGTTAAAGCAGTTGATAACAATTACGCTGATTATCTTTGGAGGCGCTGGCATACTTCACTCATCCTTAAGTATCGCTGATTTAGTTACTTTTTTAATGTATATCAGCTACCTTATCGGACCGGTGCAGGAGCTTGCGAATGCAACGACCAGATATCAGGCGGGAATCTCAGGGTTTGAACGCTTTATGGAAATTATGGAGCTGGAGCCGGAGATCCGCGATAAAGAGGATGCAATTGAGGTAGTGAAAGTAAAGGGAAATATAAAATTTAACCGGGTAGGGTTTCGCTATGAGGATAGCCTTTCCTATGTATTGAAGGATATTTCCCTGAATATCAAGGCGGGCGAATATGTGGCGCTCGCAGGAACATCCGGTGTGGGAAAGACAACGCTTTGCTCCCTGATTTCACGCTTCTATGATGTTACGGAGGGTGAAATTACGCTGGACGGAAGAAATATTAAAGAGATTAAGCTGAAATCCCTTCGCGGGAATATCGGAGTAGTGCAGCAGGATGTTTATCTATTTGCAGGAACCATTTTGGAAAATATTCGGTATGGCAGCCCGGAAGCCGGCAGGGAGGAAATCATAGAAGCTGCCAGAAAGGCGAATGCTCATGATTTTATTATGGAACTACCGAATCAATATGAAACGGACATTGGCCAAAGAGGTGTTAAATTATCCGGAGGGCAGAAGCAAAGGATCAGTATTGCCCGGGTGTTTTTAAAGAATCCGCCAATACTGATATTAGATGAAGCAACTAGTGCTTTGGATAATGAGAGTGAGAAAGTAATTCAGGATTCCCTAGAGAGATTAGCCAGGAATCGTACAACAATTGTAATTGCGCACCGTCTGACAACGATCCGTAATGCAGATCGAATTCTTTTGCTGGAGGACGGCGAGGTAAAAGAACAGGGGTCTCATGAAGCGCTTATGCGGCAGAATGGAAGCTATGCGCATCTTTACCAGGCTTAAAGCCTAGAGAATATATCCAATTAATTAATTGCAATGGTACAATTTTGGTAATAAAGAGCCCGGAGACCGTTTTTTATCTGTAACGGTCTCCGGGCTCTTAGATTTCGCATCTTACTAATAACGCAGTATTTATAGTATGTCAAGCACCAGCGGTATATCGGGAAATGCTTTACGGAACATTACGGATATTTATGCACCATGCTCTGCTTGACCGCAAAGCGATTTAAGAGTAAAATCGAGGTAGCAAGTAAGAAATAACTGGATAGATTGGTTATTATTTGATTGACCGACAGTAAAATCATGAAATTATAGAAGTACGTGCAAAGTGTGCAGATGGAGGGTTAATTATGGATGGAGGCAATCTATTAACCGGCGGAGTAGAAACGCTGAATGAGATGAAAGAGCAGCTTTATGAGCTTTACGAAAATAAGTCGAAGCAAGAGCACTTAACCTCGGAGGATAAGCAGCTTTCCGAAAATATCCGAGAGACGGAAAAAGCGGTTACCGAAGAGATACAAACAACCATAACAAAACGCAGAAAAGAAATCGAAGATACCTTCGAGGGTCAGATGGCGAAGACGAAAGCAAAGATTAGGAAAGTGAAGGATAAGAGAGATAAATATAAAGAATCCAAGGTTTCGGAGAGGATTGATTCGGAAACAGCATCCTTAAAGGAGGAAAATAAAAATCTGAAAAGAGATATAAAAACAGTTTTTCGTCAGAATCAGATTCCTTCGATGTTCAATACAAAGCTGTTTTATGCGTTCTATTTTCCTAAGGTTTTTACGGATTTTATTCTTCTTGTAAGTGCATTGCTGATTCAGTTTTTGGTTATCCCTTGTGGTATTTACTTCTTTCTGTTACCCGAGGAGAAGATTTTGTATTTGATTCTTATTTATCTCATTGTATTTGCGGTATTTTTTGTCCTATATGTTACGATTGGTAATAAAGTTAAGGACAAGCATATGGATACGTTTATTCAGATAAAGGGAATTCGGGAAAACATCCGCATGAATCAGAAAAAGATTGCAATGATAGCGCGTCACATCAAAAAAGACCGCGACGAAAGCCCCTACGGTTTGGAAAACTTCGATGAGGAATTAACGAAGCTGCAGGCAGAACTGGAGGATATCGATCAGCAAAAGAAGGAAGCACTTGCGGCTTTTGACAATACAACAAGCCATGTGATCTCGGAGGATTTGGAAGGACGTTATAAGGAGAAGGTTACGAGCCTTAAGACAGAATATGATAGAGTAAAATCTGATATTTCAGATACCGAGGAGAAGATCAAGGCCTTAACCTTTAAAATTGCCAATGAGTATGAATCATATGTCGGGAAAGACCTTATGACCCTTGATCATCTGGATACACTGATAAATATCATTCAAGCGGGAACCGCAGCCACCATATCGGAAGCGATCACTTATTATAAAAAGAGTATGGAGGAAGCAGGTGTGAAATAAGATCAGCTTTGTAAGGTAAGTGCTTTCAGCTGTGTGATGCAATAATTAATCCCTAGGCAGATCTGATCTGCCATTGACATAACGACATTTAACCGGGTTGTTTGTAAAAGCATCTGATCCAGAAGACCGGAGAAGTTGACAATGCCTGTAATATAGACATCACCCACCTCCGGCAGATCCTTATTAACCCCTGCACCAGGTTTTAACGGACCGACGCCAAGCGTAATATAACCAATATGATTTGATTTTCCTAAAGAGGCATCAATTGCAATGATAAAGGCATCTTCATGTGCCATATTTATTGTTTCAATGGTGTCTTTTAGATTCTTGGCATGAACGGGTTCTTCTAAAGTACCATACACATAAATATTTGGCAGAGTTTTATATTTTGATAATTTATATCCGATAATCGGGCCGAGGCAGTCTCCGGTTGCCCGGTCGGAACCAATACACAGAAATACAATCGTTCTGTTTAACAGAACATGTTCCTGCATTAATTCACACAGCTGATTGCCAAGCTCGTATGCTGTATTCTTTTCTGCAGAATTGAAATAGGCAATTCTATTTTTATTCTTAATTAAAAATCCCATGATAATAACCATGCCCTTTCTTGATTACTAAAGAATTGTAATCAAATGAATTTAAGTTAAGTATTACCAGAAACAATAAAAATAGACATAGATAACATCCGTTTCCTGCAAAAACTCCTGCATTTTTAGGCTTTATTCGAGCGAAAGAAAGAGAAATGATAGCTAAGATTTAGAAATAAGACCGATTTTACATATTTTAAGAGGAATGCTGGTGAAAACTTATTCGAAAAGGGTAACCCAATATGACAAAAAGCCTGTCCACGTTATGCTATGATTATTTATCATTAGCGGGTATAAGGCTTACAAGCAGAATCTTGGAAAAGCAGTATTGATAGGAGTGTTAAAACCAATTTGTAAACCAACTTCTTCAATTTGCACAATTTATGTATTAACTAGTAATATGAAACATATTTCATTCGCAACCCGTTGTTTCACAAGCACTGCAAAAAACGCAGTACCTGGATTGAAGTACGTAATGGTACATAAGACCAAAAAATATATGGTCTAAGTGCCAACGACTTCAAACAGTTGCGCATTAAAATATTGTTTCTTATTACTTAAGTTTTTCTTTGACTTATGCAAATTGATGAAGATGATTTGTTAAGAAGGTTTTTGACACTCATATCAGAATTCAGTATGGAATAGGGGCGTGTATATGATCGAAACGATTTATAGCAGCGATAACGAAACCGGTAAGAATACGAATAGAGTACAGCCGATCTTTAAAATGCCAAAGAACATCCGCCAGGTTGGGAAGGTAAGCGGAAATCGAAAAATATATGTGGAAGATTACGTAATGACGTTCATTAAACAGCTGTCGGGAGAGGACTATTCCCAATGCAGGTCAGCAGTTTTGATTGGACAGTATGTAAAAGCGGAGAACAATCGGAATATATTTATTTCCGGTGCGATTGAAGTGGAAGGAATCGATACGGCAGGGGATATTACTTTTTCGAATGATACGTGGACCGATATCTATGAAAAAATTAAAAAATATTTTGTAGATATGGAGATTGTCGGCTGGTTTTTGGGCGGACCCGGATATTTGCTGGAGGATGAAGAAAAAATCTTAAAAGCCCATATTGATAATTTCGCCGGTCAGGATAAAACACTTATTACCTATGATAATATGGAAAAGGAAGAGGCTTTCCTGATTTTTGATAATAACCGCTTGGTGAAGCAGGAAGGGTATTACATATATTATGAGAAAAATGAAGAAATGCAGACCTACATGGTGGACCATAAAAAAACAAAGAAGGATGAAGAGCATTACGAGGATCGGGTAACGAAAGAAATAAGAAATGTAATTCAAAATAAAAAACCTGCGTCTCAGGAAGAGAATAAGGGAGTTACCGTATTAATGTATGCGGCAGGAACATTACTGGCTGTAATTGTGTTAATCGTAGGTGCTGCTATGCTCAACAATTATGAGCAGATGAAGAATATGCAGGATACGTTGAATACTTTGACCCAGAAGAACGTAGGCAATGAACCGGTTACCAATATTCCAACGCAGGCAATAAATAAGGAGCCAGAGAAGAATCTGCCGGAGGAAACGAAGAAACAGGCAGAGCCATCAAATTCCGATGAAGAAAGCTCTGATGAAGGAAGCTCTGATGAAGGAAGCTTAGATGTGGAGGTCGTTCCCGGAAATGTAGCGCCCATAGAAAAAGAAGAGGAGGACAATAAGAAAGCACCCGGAGAAGAATTAACCGGGGAAAGTTCAAAAAAACCGGACACCAAAAAATCGGATGAGAAGGTTGCGGAGAAGAAAAAAAATAAAGAAAAGAAAAATGATAAAGAGCCTGCCAAGGAAGTGCTTCAGGAGGAAGTAAAATATTACACGGTAAAGATAGGCGATACCTTAGCGGGAATCAGCTATAAACTATATAACTCCGCAAATTACATTACCAAAATCATGGAGCTTAATAATATAGAGGATGAAGATGTCATCTTCGCTGGACAGCGTTTGATCGTTCCGTAGAGGAAAGCGATTATTTTCGGCGGAGGATAAGTAAAATCAAATGTTGCAGAGCGGCAGGCGGGTACCGTTTTGCAACATTTTCTATGTCTTAAGCAAATGGGTCTTATTACGTATTTTATAAAAAAAAGATGTCATTCATATCAAAATGAGGTATAATCACTTTAAAATACACTACAATGGGAGTAAGCTATGGCGAAGGAAATCGAAGGTCAAACTTTAAGAGATTACGGCAATCGAAAAAAAAGATATCGAAAAATAAGAAAATCAATCATCGGTATGCTTCTCGCTGCAATTATCGTAGTTGTAGGTATTTACCTATATCTTCTTTATAATAAAAGTTATGATAATTATGAAGTGATAAAAACGGAAGAAGCGTTGGAGACGGATGCATCGGGATATCTAGGGTATTCCGGTGGTATAGTAAAATACAGCAGAGATGGGGCTGTTGCAGTCAATAAAGACGGAAGTCTGCTGTGGAACGGCTCTTATGAAATGATGGATCCCATTGCGGATACCTGCGGTAAATATGTTGTAATTGCAGATAGAGGGAATAAGTCGATACATATTTTTAATGAAAAAGGTTTCGTATCCAGTATTACAACCTTATATGATATTATGAAAGTGGAAATTGCATCCCAGGGAGTCGTGGCAGTATTGATGGAAGAGGGAGATACCAGCTACATAAAGCTCTATTATGAGGACGGTACCATGGTTTCCGATAGTAATGAAGATGGCGTTCTGTCGGAAATTATTACCAATGTAGGGGATGCCGGTTATCCCATCGACATTGCATTGTCCGATGATGGCAAAAAACTGGTGGTTAGTTTTCTGTCTTTTACGACGGGTAAATTGGTGAGTACCATAGGCTTCTATAATTTTGGAGAAGTGGGACAGAATTTGATAGACCGCTTTGTAGGCGGCTTTGAATTTGAAGAAATTATAGTACCGGAGGTCGCTTTTCTAGGAAATGATACCGTGTGTGTCTATAAGGAAAATGGTTACAGCTTGTATTCTATGCTGCAAAAACCGGAGCTGATTCAGGAGGAGACACTGGATAAAAAGATACAAAGTATCATTTACAATGAAAAATACTTTGGCTTAATACTGGATGGACTGGATTCTGCCCCAAAACAGATGCAGTTATATAATCTTGCCGGGAAGAAGGTATTGGATCAATCGCTGGATTTTCAATATGAGAAAATTCTTCTATCGGGAGAAGAAATTCTCATGTATGATAATCTATCCTGCTTGATTTTAAAAACGAACGGAAAAGAAAAATTCCGACATACCTTTGATACCAATATAGAAGCGATCTATCCGATCAACCAGTTGGACAAGTACTACTTGGTAAATGCAAACGGAATATCGCAAATTCAATTGGTTGAATAAAGAACAAATGAGAGCCTTAGGAGAGGCGGATTTTTGCTTCTCCCTTTACGGAGTTTGTGTCTGCGCGGCGTCCACAAACTTTATGAATATGTAAAAAACCGCGTAGAAATGAGGAGGACTATGAATTGGTTACTAATCGTTGTATTAGCAATTCTGATTGTTAATGCATTCATCGGAAGAAAAGTAGGATTTATTAAAATTGTATTCTCTTTATTTTCCCTGATTGTTACGTTACTTCTAACCACATGGATCAGCCCGACAGTCAATGATTTGATGCGGAAGAATGAGAAGCTGTATGGTCTTGTCATAGAAAAGGTGGATAAATTATTACCTTTTGAAGAAGAGGAGGAGACGAAGACCAACGAGCAGGTATCCTATATAGAAAAATTACCAATACCGAAATCCATCAAGGATACCTTAATTGAGAATAATAACACCGGAATCTATAAGAAATTAGCAGTTAACAGCTTTCATGAATATATAAGAAATTATCTCGCCAGTGTATTTATCAACACGTTTGCATTTATCCTGACCTTTATCGTGATCCTTATTCTGCTCTGGGTAATCAGCATAGCATTAAATCTGATCAGTAAGCTGCCGATCTTAAACCAGATCAATAAGACAGCTGGATTGTTGGCAGGATTCGTTCAGGGTCTACTCATTGTATGGATCTTCTTTCTGATCATTACGGTGCTTGGCGGCACAGAGTTAGGGCGGGAAGCTCTTAAAATGATAGAAGAAAGTGAAATACTAAGCTTCCTGTATAATAATAATTTTTTTCTGGGCTTTATCACAAGTGCCGCGAAATTGTTTTTCTAGGTGATGCCTGCCTTCTGCATACAGCAGTAATCGTCAATTATTATAGATGTCAACCATAAGCCGTGACATAGTCAAAGCAAATAAAAAAATAAATAAAAAAAGATTAAAAAAGCTGTTGACATAATGAAATCACCATGATATAATATTTTTTGCTGACGCGCTGAAGCAAACAAAACTTAAGCACGAAGGCAAAGCTTGTAAAGCCAGTAAAATCAAGGCTTTCCAAAAACAAGAACCTTGATAATTGAACAGTGAAACAACCCTGAAAATTCTAAAATTATGAGACGCGTTCCGCAGGAACGATACACATCAGGGTCTCAAAAATAGAAGTTTCAAGCGATTGACTTGATCAATCGTACGATGTTATAAAACATCACGAACTCGTATCTGGAAACAGATACACCACAAAAACAGTAAAGATAAAGATAGCAGGATAAAGTGATTGCAAGCAATCACTTAGTAAATAACCGCAAGCGGTTATTTAAGCCAATGTTTATCTGACTGGTTCAAACTTAAACATGAGAGTTTGATCCTGGCTCAGGATGAACGCTGGCGGCGTGCCTAACACATGCAAGTCGAACGAAGCGCTTTCACAGATCCCCTTCGGGGGTGAAGAGGAAGTGACTTAGTGG
>SVEA01000020.1 GCA_015057615.1 Lachnospiraceae bacterium
ATGGGCAAAGTCTATCATATGATTTCGACAAATGATATCTAATAAGGAGTATTTGTATTTGCATTCGTTGGTACTTTGGCTCCGTATTTTGGAGCCTTATGTACCGCTACGTAATGAATCTTAAGCGAAAGCGTCTCCGATTCGGATACATTTGACGAAATCATAACATGTTATACATGGTGGGTGTGAACAGTAACCGTAAGGTTGCATTCTTTCTTTTACATCACTTTATATAGCTCGTCGCTTTTGGGCGGTTCTAAAAATCGCCTTTCCTCACCGTTTTTAATAATCCGGTCATTCCCTTCCGTAATATGACCGATCACTGCCGCGGTGATGCCTGCCTCCTGCAAACGTTCCACCAGTAGATTCGAACGGTCTGTAACAATAAGCATGGAACCGCTGGAGATCAGCATATAGGGATTTAAATCATAAAACTCACAGATTTCCACCGTCTCCTGCTTTAATGTTATCTTCTGAAGATCCACCTCCAGGCCTACCTTCGAAGCAGTTCCGATCTCCCATAAGGCTCCAAAGATACCGCCTTCTGTCGCATCATGCATGGATGTAACCTTATGCTCCCTGGCGATCCCAGCTTCTGGCACTACGGATATATCATTGATCATTTTCTTGGCTCCGTCAATAAAACCGGAGTTGTATTTGGATAACAGTTCCTGCTCCTTCGCAGCCGCAATGATTGCAGTACCTTCCAGGCCCGCCCATTTTGTCATTACAATTTCCTGTCCGGGAACGGCTCCTGCGGTTTTAATAACCTCACTGCGCTTTCTTCTGCCGACTCCGGTAACCGTTACGATCGGCTGATTTACTGCCTTTGTTACCTCGGTATGCCCACCCAGGATCTCAATATTAAGCTTTTTGCACTCTCCGTCGATATCCCGGATCATACCCTTTAAATCCGCTTCCCCGGTTCCTTCCGGAAGGAGAATACTAAGCATGATTCCGATTACTTCTGCGCCAGAGGTAGCGATGTCATTGGCGGTTATATGAACCGCCAGCCTGCCGATATCATGAACGGTTCCTGTGATCGGATCCGTGGACAGTATCAATGCATCATCCTTTTCTATCGCCAGCACGCTGCAGTCCTCACCGACTCCCGGTCCGACTAAGACTTCGTCCCGTCGATGTTCTATTTGATTCAGAACAGCCCTTTTAAGGGCTGTCTCTGGAATTTTTCCAATTTTCATAATGTTCTCCAAATTGTTATCCTATAACCTATTCGTCTTCATAACCTTCCTTGTCCCAATCCGGATCCCAGAAAACATCTGCCTGTAACTGTTTCTCCGGATTTGCACGGTTCTTCGACTCCTTGTCTGCCTGGTTATCGGTTTGTTCCTCCGTCTGTTTTTTCTTGTCCTTATTCTTATCGTTCTTCGATGAATTATCTTCTTTCGGTGCTTCCTCAACCACTTTGGTACCTATTGTAATATAACGCGGTGCCGCCATATAAGAGCTCTTATTGATCAGTGTACGGCTGACTTCAACTCCATTTTCATAAACGACCTTATACAGCTCTGCCCGATATCCGGTATGAGCGGATTGCGTTACTCTGCGATAGGTCACCGGCTTTGTCGGATCCTTCGTAATTACATCTGCCGGTGGCGGCGTCTCGCCCAGTACGACAGTTTCAAATTTAATTTTACGATTCTTGGTATCTCTGGTTTCCTCGCCCCAGATATTAAATGTGATTTTTCTGCCTTGCGTATATGCCTCAATTAAAATCGGCGTATTAAGGCTGTTCATAAACTTAAAATCTTTGTAGGTACCGGCAATCGCTGCGTCTCTGGATAGATCCGTATAGCTGATTGTCATAGAGTGCGGTGCTCTTTCTACCACCTGAAGCTCCGAATATAACACTGCATTATATAAGGTAGTGGTTACCTGGCATGCACCTCCACCGATACTATCGATTACTTTTCCCTGTGAATAGGCTCCGGCTGAATAATAACCATTCTCCGGTGTAAATGGTGTCAGGTATTTGTAGCTGGAGAAAACTTCTTCGGGATAAATTACCGTATTGTTGATCAATCTCGCACCATTCGCCAGATTTGCCGCTCTTCCTTCTGCGGAACTTGCATATTGTGTAGAATAAGACCCGAGAATTTTATTAATCTTCTCTACATCTTTTCTGGTGTATTTTGGCATGTCCTCTTCCATATCAGCCTTCAGCGTAATATCCATTCGGTTCCAGTTGTCAAACACAATATTTTTTACCAATTCAACCGTTTTATCTACATTGACCTTACTTCCGACCTTATGATCCGTATAAACAAACTGATTGTTTTTTCTTGCCACCGTTGCATTTACCGGTTTCACATTAAAGGCCGCCGCTTCTTTCGCAACAAATTCCTCTAATTTCGTATCATCCAAGTGGTAGTTTAAAGAAAAGACCTTCGGCTCCTGTTCAATGTCCTTTATTTCCTTATATCTTTTGATTAAATTTCCTGACCTTCCAAGAGCAAATGCCTGTTCAATGCTGTCATCTAAATCATACGTATAGCCGACTTCTTTTAATGTTGTTTTCGCTTCGTTCTTTCCAACGGTAATCACCAGATTTTTCTGCTGCAGGCTTTGAACCAAATTATCAACTGCGATCGCTGCTTCTTCCTTCGTCATACCGCTGACATTGACTTCATCTATAAATACACCAGTGTATATTTTGTTATCTTTCTCTTCAGCAGATGCATAGGACGCATTTCCATGTAAAACAAGGAAAATTGATAAAAGGAATACGGCAGGTATTATCAATCTTTTCTTACTCAATTCTTCATCCTCCTTATCCAGTCATAATTAAGATAGACGAAACTTCTGTCTTAATGTTATCTGCTGTACTTTATTTGACTTAACCTATTGTATCATGAATAGTGAACACTCATAATCTTTTGCTCCGACCGCATGCTTACGATACGCTGTTATTGTAACATAACAAATAGATTATTCAAGCAATACTTTCGTTTATTGACATTTTATCCAGCATTATGTATATTTATCTAAATGCACTAATAACCAGCGGTACCGTCATGGAAATTATCAATAGTACGATAATTGCCGTTGATATTATTTTTTTTGTTTTTTTGTTATGAAAATTCATTTTTTCACCTCTTTTTGTTATAAATAATAACCATTTGAAAGGTCGTGGTATCCTTGAATATACCTATTTTGCTGCTAACCATTATTTTTGCTTTTTGGTTACATTATGAAATCGCGAAGTCAAATAAGCAGGATAAACTGCGTAACCAATCCTTCTGGCGTAAGGAAAAGCAGGCAAATTCCGCTCGCCGCCGTGATATTTCCAATTTAGATTATATCACTGTGGCATTGGATCGTCTTCCCTTGAAGGATCATGAGGATGACACCATTAATTCCTATCGTGATACCATTGTAAAGCTGGCAGACCAAAAAATTGTCAACCTTACCGGACTTACCAATACGGAGCTAAAATTTCAATACGGTGCTGCCAATCTTGAACTTTTGGCAGAGTATGACAGCAATTATACGAAGCTGGTCAGCATCCTGCATATATGGGGAGAACGGTTATACAACCGCGGCAATGTATCCGATGCTATCGCAGTATTGGAATATGCCGTATCCTGCTATACGGATGCAGTAAAAACCTATCGGCTGCTTGCCGCAATCTACAAAGAACAGAACACACCGGATAAAATCAATCATCTAATTGATATTATACCAAATACGAAGATGCTTCGAAAGGATGCTTTCCTTCGTGAATTGAAGCAGCAAAAAGACTGTTAGATAATTATTATTTCCAATATAGCTTATCCTATTCCTGCTCCGATTACTCTTTGGCTAAGCAAAAACAATTGTTATTTAAAAACATAAGTTTGAAATTAATTCTATGACATTTTCGGCAATCTATCAAGGTCTTTTTCACTAATTTTTTCTTCTTTTCAAAACCTTTGGTATGAATGTCAAAAGCCTTCCTAACAAATAGTCTTCTTCAATGCACAAATCAAAGAAAATATCATCCTTTGTAATAAATACAGTCTTCTTTTAGAAAGCATGCACTGCATATTGGATTCCGGGCGGTACATATACTTCTCCCAAGGGCAATGATCTGAATATTATACAGAATCCATTGCTCCCTGGGTAATAAATCCATCAAATCAAATTCAATCTTCACCGGATCCTCTTCTTTCGTAAATCCCAAGCGGTTTGATATTCGTTTCACGTGGGTGTCCACAACAATACTGGGCTCATTATAAATGTTTCCACGAATTACATTTGCTGTTTTTCTTCCCACACCGGCAAGGGTGGTAAGCTCCTCAAGCTCCCTTGGAACTTCTCCGTTATACTCTGTTATCAAACGATTTGCGCAGGCAATAATATTCTTTGCTTTATTTTTATAAAATCCCGTCGAATGAATATCCTGTTCCAATTCCGCCGGATCAGCATTCGCAAAATCTTCTAAGCTTTTATATTTTTGAAATAAATCCTTTGTCACTATATTGACCCGCTGATCCGTACACTGTGCGCTTAATATGGTTGCAATCAACAGCTGCCAGGCATTCTCGTGATGAAGGTAGGTACGCACGTTCGATCCATATTCCAGGTTCAAGGCATCCAGAATACGATCGATTCTCTCCTGTTCCTTCTTAGATACTCTTCTTTTTGCCACTTTTGACCTCATTTCTACGCGGCATTTTGCGTATTATGGAGTTTGTTGCGCCGCGCAGGCACAAACTCGGTAAGGGGTGCTGCATAATAAGTGTAAATTCTACAAGAGGGGCTGTGATCTTCCTGTAATGCACGGTTTGACGGACAGATTGTTCATTTTGTGTGTCATAAGCGAGCAAGCCTGTACGATTATGGCATACAAAACGAACGAGATGTCCTTCGATCTGTGTGTGGGGAAGATCACTGACCCTCTTGTATTTATTTAGATAAAGTGCAACACCTCATTTCTCGGCAATCATCATCTTAGCCGCTTTATTAAGCGGATCTCTCTCTGTATAATCAAAGGCGATCCGAACCTTTTTGCAAACTAGCAAGCCTGTCCGGCAGGTGGAGATAACATCATAAGTAAATTGCTCCACATGCGAATTTCTCCGGTTGATACCAAGGGCATCCAAAGTCTCCCGCATTGTACTGTAATCCAGAGCTTTATGGGCAAAGCCCGGTCTACTCTTAAGATTCTCCCTCAGATACAGATCCAATATTAATATTTCCTTAAAAACTTCGGTATAGCTCTTCTGCTCGTTCGGATCAATTAATTTTATCACAACCTCTTTGTAAAAATCCAGAAGTAATTCATACCTTTTTAATCGGTTATGGGCTGCCCGGTCAAGACCGTTTTGTTCATAATACCGGCTAAGTTCATAATACAAGCTTGATGGACGCGAAAAAATATGCTCTAAAAACTCTATGGAATACGTAAATTGCCCGCTGTTGTAGTAGACCTCCACCATCTCGCAGATTCCTTTTAATTTCAATACCTCCGCATAAGAAAGCCGGTCTGTCATCAGTACCTCATAAGGCGCTCTGTCCTGATATACGATCTGATGGTTGATACTGTCCTTCTCCATAAAGGAGCCCTTTAGGATCTTTAGAAACCCTAATTGAAACTGATCGGGCTTTAGTGCATAGACATCATCGAAGGATTTTAAAAAGGATGCGTAATCCTCGAAGGGCAGTCCGGCAATCAGATCCAGATGCTGGTGAATATTATGTCCCTCATGGATTCGCTTAACATTCCGGCAAAGCTTGGGATAATCCATTTTTCTGTGAATCGCAGCTACCGTCTCCGGGTTAGTCGATTGCACTCCAATTTCAAACTGGATCTGCCCCGGCCGAAGGGTTTTCAGAAATTCGATTTCCTCGTCATCCAGCAGATCCGCAGAAATCTCAAAATGAAAATTCGTAATCCCATTATCCTGCTCTTTGATAAACTGCCAGATTCCCATCGCATGCTTTTTATTACAATTGAAGGTCCGGTCCACAAACTTTACCTGTGCAACTTTATAATCCAGAAATACTTTCAACTCCTGCTTTACAAGATCTAAGCTACGCAGCCTTACCTTCTTATCGATGGAGGAAAGGCAGTAGCTGCAGGAAAACGGGCAGCCTCTGCTGCTCTCATAGTAGATGATTTTATTACGGAACCGCTCCATATCATCATAGGGAAACGGAACCGAATCCAGGGGAATTGGCATTCTTATCGGGGTCATAACAATATCGTTTTGGGTTCTCCTCTTATAGGCAATTCCTTTGATCTGATCCAGTGTACTTTTCTGATCCACATAATATTCCATCAGTTCAAGAAAGGTCTGTTCCCCTTCTCCGACCATGATTCCGTCCAGTGCCTCAATGGATCGAAGGCATTCCTCGGCATCATAGGATACCTCCGGACCGCCAAACCAGATCTTCGCCTTCGGCTGTACCTTTCTTAATTCGGTAACCACCTGGGTAATCATTTCTATATTCCAGATATAGCAGGAAAATGCAACGACATCTGCCTGCTCCTTATAGATTCCCTTCAGGATATCATCTGGTAAATGATTAATCGTATACTCCGCTATTTTAATATTTTCCTTATATTTCTCCACACAATTCCTTAGGTAATATACCGCCAGATTTGAGTGAATATATTTTGCATTCACAGCAACCAATAAAATTTTCATATGCAGCAACTCCTTCTCTTATTTCCCTATTTTAACACAAAAGCCACCTCCAATCTATTTCTTTTCCTAACTTTGATATGAGTATCAAATCCCTCATGCGTTTGCCGCACCACTATGAATGAAAACTGGTTACTGACACTTTTTGTTTTATTAGTTACTTTATTTTGGTTATAATCAATACCATACAGTAGTGAGATCGAAGCTTTATTGAGGTACGACCTCGCGTGTCAAATTGATATAGCTTCCTAGGTTTGCACCACAAATTGTCCAGTTCTTTCGAACTAAA
>SVEA01000192.1 GCA_015057615.1 Lachnospiraceae bacterium
CTAATAAACCAAAAAGTGTCAGTAACCAGTTTTCATTCATAGTGGTGCGGCAAACGCATGAGGGATTTGACACTCATACCCCTATTTTAATATCAAAGATGCTGAAATAAAATGACCTTCCCTAGTAATAAGGTTATCTAATTCTCATAATAAGCCATTTTTCTGAAAATTTCAATATGTTTCAGGCTGCATGGATAGCCAGCCGAATACCCCGGTTACTGTTCACACATGGGCAAAGTCTATAATATGATTTCGACAAATGATATCCGATAAGGAGTATTTGCATTCGTTGGTACTTTGGCTCCGTATTTTGGAGCCTTATGTACCGCTACGTAATGCAACTAAGCGAAAGCATCTCCGATTCGGATACATTTGACGAAATCATAACATGGTATACATGGTGGGTGTAAACAGTAACATCCCCCAGATCATCGTAAATAAATATGGCACATCCCCTTAGTAACTTAATATTTTCTTTGGAATAAAATAAAACTGAGAATGTATTCATTAATGGGAGTGTCAACGTGTTTCCAGTAGATAACTCCAATATCCAATTGTCCAATCCCAGTTATGTCCCGGTTACGAAGGACTCCGTAACCTATTACGGCGGCAGTCAGATGTGGTTTTCCGGCAAGGATAAATTCAGCAAAGACTATATCCTTCGCAACTATGGCTGCGGAACCATTGCAGCCGCAGATTTATTTCTATATCTTGCATTGCAGTATCCGCGTAACCGTAACGCATTAACCGAGATTGCTTTACAGGGGGATCGCACTATCGATTATCCAAACTACGATACCTATGTTCGCAATATTAATGATGAATATACAAAAACCCGTAGAATCATTGCAGTATTAGGACCACGGCTTGCACATTCGTTCAACTCCTATGCGGATACGTATCATTTAAATTATAAAGCTTCCTGGAAACTTACACTGACCTATTATGATATGTACGAATTGATAAAAGAAATGCTCTATGAGGATATTCCTATCATCCTGTCGATCGGCCCCAACACTCCAAATCTATGGGGAAATAAGGGCATCTCCTTCTATCAAAAGTATCAGATTGAAGGTCTGGAAAATGAGAAGGCAAAGGAAAACTTCATCGGGACAGAAAAGATCCCGAAGTATTACTATATGGCACTAACCAATGATGTCAATCGTCATTATGTTACCGTCACAGGCATTGAAACCGATGAAGTCTTCGGTAAGGTAATGCTGCGGATTTCCTCTTGGGGAAAATCGTATTATATTAATTATGAGGAATATAGGGATTATATTGAAACCACCGGCGGCACCTTTACCTCCAGTATGCTGTATATACAGAAAACCTAATAATGGTTTCTATTTCGTTCCTACATTATATACGAGACAATTGAATTTGCCGGTAAGCCATAAGTAAAAAATAAAAAAGTTAAAATGTCATTCATCAAATTAAGTCGGATGTGAATTCTATGCATCCGACTTTTCTTCTACCTCCAACGAGTGGTTATTGGTGGTTCTATTGTTAATGTTATTAAGACTTAATATGAGTGGCATAAATCATTTAAAGATTTAATATGAGTGTCATAAGTCATTTTAAGATTTAATATGAATAGAATCGTATATATATTCAAGTTCATTTTTTATATACGAATGGCATTCATATCAAACTTTGAAGTTAATTATCGTGTTGATTGCTTGATAAAATCAGCAATTACCCTGCTGCCATGGATCTTATACCTCAAAGAGCAAGTCCCCATAAGTCGGTACCGGCCATAACTCTTTGTCTACGATTTGCTCGAGTGCATCAATCGGGGCTCTTAATTCTTCCATTGCAGGAACAACCTTATCCCGGAAGAATGCCGCCTGATCCGCTCCCTCTCCCATTGAGGATGCCTCCTTTACTACCGCTTCTAGTTTCTTTCGTGCTGCCTCTGCCTTAGAAAGCAGCTTCGAGGTTTCCTTTAATAGTTCGGTCTGAACACTGACATCGATATCCGGAGCTGCTGCCTTAACTGCATTGATGGAGTCCGCCAGCTTCTTGATGTAATTGATCACCGCCGGGATGAATTGCACACCCGCCATAGAGATCATAGTCTTCGCCTCAATATTGATGGTCTTCGAATAAGACTCATAGAGTACTTCCGCACGAGAATGAAGCTCAACCGGTGTGAATATATGGTGCTTTCCAAAAAGATCAATCGCTTTCTTGGTTGTCAATGCCGGAATGGCATCCACCATATTCTTAATATTTGGCAATCCTCTTCGTTCGGCTTCCTTCACCCATGCCTCCGCGTAACCATTTCCGTTAAATACGATACGATTGTGATCTGTCAATGATTTTTTAATCAAATCATGAATTGCAAGATCGAAATCCTCCGCTTGTTCAAGCTCATCCGCCATACGGTCAAGAACATCTGCCACAATCGTATTAAGAACCGTATTTGCCATGGCGATTGACATGGACGAAGCAACCATACGGAATTCAAACTTATTCCCGGTAAAGGCAAAGGGGGAGGTTCTGTTGCGGTCCGTCGCATCCTTCTTCAGTTCCGGAAGGGTATGGACTCCTATGTTCAGCTTGCCGCCTTCTTTGCAGCTTTTTGCCTCTCCTGTTTCGATCAGCTGGCTAAGGACATCCTCTAACTGCGATCCGATAAATACGGAAATAATTGCCGGAGGAGCTTCATCCGCTCCCAATCTATGATCATTTCCAGGGTTGGCAGCAGAGATACGAAGCAGATCCGCATGCTCATCAACAGCCTGCAAAACAGCCGAAAGGAATAGCAGGAACTGTACATTTTCATGCGGCGTCTTTCCGGGATCCAGTACATTTTTACCGGTATTCGTAACCATGGACCAGTTATTGTGCTTACCGGAGCCGTTCACGCCCTCAAATGGTTTTTCATGAAGGAGGCAGGCGAGTCCATGATGGCTTGCCACCCTCTTCATACATTCCATTATTAATTGATTATGATCCGATGCAATGTTAGCCGTAGCATAAATCGGAGCCAGCTCATGCTGTGCGGGAGCCGCTTCGTTATGCTGCGTTTTCGCCGTTACCCCCATCTTCCACAGCTCAACATTTAACTCTCTCATAAAGGTCGCTATTTTTTCTTTAATGCTACCGTAATAGTGATCCTCCATCTCCTGGCCCTTCGGCGGCATGGTTCCGAACAGGGTTCTTCCAGCAAAGATAAGATCCTGTCTCTTCATGTATTTATCCTTATCTACAAGAAAATATTCCTGCTCCGGGCCAACCGAGGTTGTTACTCTTTTCACATCCTCATGCCCGAATAATTTTAAGATACGTACCGCCTGCGCACTGATTGCCTCCATGGACCGGAGCAAAGGTGTTTTCATATCCAGCGCTTCCCCGGTATAGGAGCAGAATGCCGTAGGGATGCAAAGGGTCACCCCGGCCGCATCTTCTCTTAAAAATGCCGGTGAGGTGCAGTCCCAGGCCGTATACCCTCTTGCCTCAAAGGTCGCTCGTAAACCGCCGGATGGAAAGGAGGAAGCATCCGGCTCACCCTTTACCAGCTCTTTTCCCGAAAATTCCATAATTACTTTTCCATCGTTCGTGGGACTAATGAAGGAATCATGCTTTTCCGCCGTGATTCCTGTCATAGGCTGGAACCAATGAGAATAGTGGGTAGCCCCGCGCTCGATTGCCCAATCCTTCATTGCGTTAGCAACAATTTCTGCCACACTCGGATCCAGATCGTCACCATTTTCAATCGTTTTTTTGAGAGCCGCATAGGTTTTCTTTGGCAGTCTTTCCGCCATTCTTGTTTCATTAAATACGTCAATTGCAAAAATATCAGTTAATTTTTCTGACATATAGTTTCTCCTCTCAAAGATAAAATAAATCCTCTTATATTATTGATTTATTTGAAAAAGGCGTTCTCAAATCTTTGAGAACACCTTTCCTCCATACAACTTAATTAATATATAGTATATATCATGTTTTTTGAGATATTAAAAGTACCTTTTATTAAGTTTTATCATGGAAACTTCGCAGTGCTATTCCAAATACCATTCATCTTTGCCGGTTTCTTCTCCCGGACCTTCCGATTGCGGCATATATTTCTTAAATATCCGCTCCATCAGCAGAGAAATAAGGAGCGTTGCTCCAGCGGGAATAATACAGACCAATATAGGAATGAAGAAAACTCCAATCGCGCTAGCCGCTATAATAAGAAGCATAATAATTGTTGACGGAAGATGCCGGATTGACATAAATACTGCCGCCTTAATTAGTTGCTTCACAGTCATATCAAATCTGGATAAGATCGGATATACGTAAATTGAAAAACAAGCTATCATAACAAATAAGGCAATAAATATTCCTAAAAATACGGAACTGTGTTTCACTATGCTCATATTGGTCCAGGACCAAAATATATCAAAGCCTAAAAACAAGGTGAAAAAAGTAAAAATGACGCCTGTAATAGCTCCTCTTTTAAAATTCAACTTAAAAGATTTGAAAAACTCGCGGAACATATATCCTCTGTCCCTGCGGATTGATTTCACCGTTGCATAATATAATGCGGTATTCGCCGGCCCAATCGTAACAATTGGAATACATAGCAATACCCACACAATACTGAGCATCAAAATATCACATAGTTTGCCGAGTGCCACAAAAAATCCATTATCAAGATTAAACAAATTACCCATAGTCCATCCAATCTCCCTCATATATCATTACGGCTCATTATAACACAACCTGTCCATTGTGAAAAGTGAAATTATTATTTTGTCAAATATAAAAGAACTATTAACTACTTATTTTAAGCAGAAAACAGCTCTTATTATATAATTGAAACTTCGCCAAAATCACTTATAATTTTCTAAATAGAACCAACCACGGATATATACTTTTATGCCTTGGTATTCTAATTTCATCCGGTAATAGTTATTCATGACTGCGAAGTTTCCGTTCGGTAATCAATTCTTTAGAAGCAGTCATCCAGCAGCTGAAAATACGCCTGCGGATGCTTGCATGCAGGGCACAGCTCCGGAGCAGCATCTCCTTCATGGATATAACCGCAGTTAAGACATTTCCAATAAACTTTACCATCCTTTTTGAAAACAATTCCGTTTTCAATGTTCTCCAATAATTTACGGTATCTTGCTTCATGGTGAGCCTCTACCTTTGCAATAATCAGAAAACGGGATGCGATATCGTCAAATCCTTCTTCCTTCGCTGTCTGGGCAAAAGCGGGATAATCCACCTCTGCTTCTTCATGTTCACCAGCTGCCGCTGATTTTAGATTGGCAACGGTATCTCCATACGCAAATGGATAGGTTGCGTTGATCTCAACCGATGCAGGATTTTCTCCATCCAAATGCTCCAGCGCAAGCTTCATAAAAACCTTGGCATGCTCCTTCTCATTTTCCGCCGTCTCCATAAAAATATTCTGCATTTGCTTATAGCCCTCTTTTCCTGCTACGGATGCAAAATAGGAGTATCTTGTTCTTGCCTGACATTCACCTGCAAATGCTTTCATTAGGTTTTCCAGTGTCTTCGTACCTCTTAAATTTGCCATATGTAGTTACCTCCTATATTAAATATTATGCTATGAATAGAATCCTATAAATTCATTTACATGGTTTTAGTATGACTTTTAACACGCATACCAATAACCACATGAATTTCGTAATTCTCTAATATATTTATTTACTGATTGACACATGTTTTAGGATAGCTTGTGTATAAACAATCCGCTCCGCAGCTTTGGTTCAAACCAGGTTGACTTCGGGGGCATGAGCATTCCAGCATCGGATACACGAAACAGCTCCGTTATGGAAGTTGGGTGCATGGAAAATGCCACTGCCATATCCTCATTCACCCGCCGTTCCAGCTCTTCATTTCCACGGATTCCACCAATGAAATCAATCCGTTTGTCTACCCGCGGATCCCCGATCCCAAGAATTGGGTGGAGCAGATAGTCCTGTAATAAGGAAACATCCAGGGATGCAACCGGATCCTGAATCATTTTTAAAGCGTCTTTTATTGCAAGCGCATACCAATCCCCATCCAGATACATACCGAAGGTCCCTTTTTTCTCCGGAGAATATGCATTTTTACCATGAAAGCTTACCTTAAAATGCTCTTCCAGCTTCTTAAGGAATTTCTCTTTGGTGAAACCATTGAGATCCTTTATGGCACGGTTATAGGGAAGAATTTTCAATTGATCATGGGGAAAAAGTACGGACAGAAAATAATTGAATTCTTCCTTACCGGTAAAGTCCGGATTTTCTCTCCGCCTTTTTAATCCCACCTTTACTGCAGAGGCTGCCCGGTGATGCCCATCCGCAATGTAGATCCGTTCAATGCCGGCAAACGCCTCCTGTATGGCATGAATGCGTTCCTTTTCCGATACTCTCCAAACGATATGGGTAATACCGTCCACCGCAGTAAAATGATAAATCGGCAGTTCCTTTTTTACCTCAGAAACGACCTCATTAATTGCCTTACGGGACCGGTAAGCAAGAAAAATCGGACCAGTCTGCGCATTACAGATATCTACGTGGTTGATTCGGTCAATCTCCTTATCCTCCCGGGTGTTCTCATGCTTTCGAATAACATTATTTCTATAGTCATCTATGGAAGCGCAGGCGGCGATTCCGGTCTGTGAACGGCCATCCATAATTAACTCGTATACATAATAGCATTCCTCAGAATCTGCAAGAAAGGTTCCGTCCTGTATTCTATCATGAAGTAATTCCTTTGCTTTTGCATAAACGGAAGGATCGTAGAGATCTACCGCATCCGGCAGTTGTGTTTCTGCCCGGTCAATTTTCAGAAAAGACAAGGGTTCCCTTAAGGTTTCCTTCTTTGCCTCGCTTCGGCTGTATACATCATAGGGAAGTGCTGCAACTTGGTCCGCAACATCCGCCCTTGGTCGGATACAGAAAAATGGTTTCACTATTGCCATCGTCATTTCCTCCTATAAAGTAACGAGTAACCGGTAATTGTTAGAAACTTCAATATTGTATGTAGTTCATGTGTATACCAAAGATGCAAACGAATGAGTTTCGCACTTGTCTAAGTAACGGGCAAATCTAATTTATTGCAAAGTATCCGTTAAAATACATAAATGGGGAAAAATCATGATAGAACATCGATTCTCCCCCATTATAATATATCATTTTCTATTTTACAATACGTACCTTTAAAACTCCCTGGATCGTTGCAAGCTTCTCTACGACCTCTTCCTTATCACAGGATTCCACATCGATCACCGTATAGGCATAATTTCCTCTGCTCTTATTGACCAGATTCGCAATATTTACATCCATAGACGAGATTGCGCCGGTAAACTGAGACAGCATATTCGGAATATTCTTATGATGAATTGCAATACGACCGAATGCTTCACAGATTCCTGCATCACAGTTTGGATAGTTCACCGAGTTTTTAATATTACCATTCTCAATATAATCCATCAACTGCTTCACAGCCATCTTCGCACAGTTATCCTCTGATTCCTCCGTTGATGCACCCAGATGAGGAATTGCGATTACATTTTTCATGCTCACCGTCTTGTCATTCGGGAAATCCGTTACATATTTTGCAACCTTACCGGATTCTAATGCTTCCTCTATATCCGCATCATTTACTAAAAGGCCTCTGGCGAAGTTCAGGATGATGACACCATCCTTCATCTTCTCAATTGCTTCCTTTTTAATCATTTGCTTTGTATTTAGCTCACTATCCGCATTCTCAACCAACGGGGTATGAACGGTTATGTAATCACAATTTCGAAAGATCTCTTCCCTCGTCTTTACATGGATAATATCTCTTGATAAATTCCATGCACTGTCCACCGAAATAAACGGATCGCAGCCATAGACCTCCATGCCCAGGCGGTGTGCCGCATTGGCTACCATTACGCCGATTGCTCCCAACCCGATTACACCAAGCTTCTTTCCCTTGATCTCTCTGCCAGCAAATTTGGATTTTCCTTTCTCCACCAGCTTCGCAACATCCGGCTTCTCTTTGATCGTCTGCGCCCAGTTGATACCACCGACAATATCACGGGAAGCCATAATCAGCCCGGCAATCACAAGCTCCTTCACGCCATTTGCATTCGCTCCCGGAGTATTAAATACAACAATACCCTGCTGTGCACATTGCTCCAAAGGAATGTTATTGACACCGGCACCCGCTCTGGCAATTGCTAATAAATGATCGGAAAACTCCATATCATGCATCGCAGCACTTCGTACTAATAATATGTCCGCATTATTGGTATCCTCTATCTTTTCATAATGATTCGTAAATTCATCTAATCCTACCTGTGAGATGGGATTAAGGCAGCTATATTTCATATTTTCCCTCATTTCTGCGCGGCTCTCTAAACATTCTTAGAGTTTGTGGGTGCCACGCAGACACAAACTCTGTGTGAAACTACAGGTTATGATATGAGTATCAAAAGCTTCCCAGCAAATAACCTTCATCAATTTGCACAAAGTAAGGTAAGACTCAAGTAATAGGAAACAATATTTTACTGCGCAACTGTTTGAAGTCGTTGGCACTTAGACCACGTATTTTGTGGTCTTATGTACCACTACGTACTTCAACCCAAGTA
>SVEA01000193.1 GCA_015057615.1 Lachnospiraceae bacterium
AAGGGACTGGTCCCTTGCGGGTACTTAGGGCAGTGCCCTAAGCCCTCGGAGAGCTATTCGCTATCAATATCTACAGTTTTCAAGGTTCGTTTGAGCCTCTTTTTTGACTCGGTTTTCTCATAAATCATTTGACACTACCGGCCATATGGTTTTTACATTACTAATAACAGCTAACATAAATTCCTTTCATAAGTAATACTACATCAATTTTCTTATATTACCATATAATCTTAGAACTCAAAATTTAAGCCATTTTGGTATTGCTGGGCGCATCGATAATCGCATGAACTTAACGAGAGCAAGAAAAAGCATTTTGGCTAAATCGGCATGCATAATTATAGAAAAAATATAAAAACTACTCTGGTAGTGTTGACAAAGTCAAAAGACTGTGGTAGTGTGTAATTGTAAATAAAACTACCAAGGTAGTGAGGAGGTTGTTACTATGGGAATCAAACTGTTTGATTCTGAGTTGAAGGTAATGGATGTTCTTTGGAGAGAGGGCGATATGAGAGCAAAGAAGATCTCGGATATTCTTAAAGAACAGGTAGGCTGGAATATGAATACCACTTACACACTAATCAAAAGATGCATTGCAAAAGGCGCGATCAAGCGCAGCGAACCAAATTTTATGTGCCATGCTTTAATCCCGAAGGAGCAGGTACAGGAACAGGAAACAACGGAACTGATTAATAAAGTGTTTGACGGTTCTGCGGATTTACTCTTTGCTTCCCTTTTGAACAGGAAAAACCTGTCCACAGAGGAAATCGAAAGGCTGAAGCAGATAGTCAATGATTTGAAGTGAGGTGGGATATGGATATAATTCAAATGAGCCTATCCGCATCCGTACTGATTGTGGCGGTTGTAGTAATCCGTGCCATTACCCTGCATAAGCTGCCGAAAAAGACGTTTCTCGCCTTGTGGGGCGCTACAGTTTTCCGCCTACTTGTACCGTTTTCCATTCCATCCCGTTTTAGCATCTATACAGGGATTCATATGGTAAAGCAGATATTTGCAGAAAAAGCCGCCGAATCTTTGCCGGGAGGAATATTCGTCATCCCCGATAGGGCAAATTTACCCGGAACAGTGAAACCTGTTGGAATAAGTGGAATTCGCGCTACAGCTTTGTCTATGTCACCGTTTGAACTTATCTGGCTGGCAGGTCTGTGCGTCTGTGCGCTGTTCTTCACAGCAGCCTATATCAAGTGCTGCAGGGAGTTTAAAATGTCCCTGCCAGTCTCTAATAGCTTTGCAATTAGTTGGCTGCGTGAGCATCCCTTATATAGGTCAGTGCAGATACGGCAAAGTGACCGTATTAAGGCTCCATTGACTTATGGAGTATTCCGTCCCGTGATACTTCTCCCGAAGAAAACCGATTGGACAGACGAAACAGATCTCCGGTATATCCTTACCCATGAGCTAGTGCATATCCGGCACTTTGACACGCTGATCAAGCTGGTGCTGACCGCTGCGGTATGCGTGCATTGGTTCAATCCCTTTGTATGGGTGATGTATGTGCTGGCGAACCGTGACATCGAACTATCCTGTGACGAAACGGTAGTTCGAACATTCGGGGAAGCGGTAAAATCAGCTTATGCTCTGACCCTGATCGGTCTGGAAGAAAAGAAGAGCAGCCTTACCCCGCTTGTGAACAATTTTAGCAAAAATTCAATTGAAGAAAGGATCATATCGATTATGAAGATTAAGAAAACTTCCCTTATGGGAGCAATGCTGGCCCTTGTTTTGATAGCAGGAACCATCACCGTGTTTGCTACGAATACTGCAAATGCTGCGGCAGCTGGCGACCCACCAGCAGACAATAGTATTACAACAAGTGAGACTGCTTCTGCCGTTGCTCTTTCCTATACTGATGAATCGGGTAATACCCAGATGAGTGCCGATAACGGTAAAACATGGATGAGTGAGGAAGAATTTGAAAAAGCTTATCCAACACCCGAGGTCGAATGGTGGGCATATGAGGAATACAAGGCATGGCTGGACAACGAAAAAGTTCAGTTACAGGATATGATAGGTGAAAAGAGCTGGAACCCAACCGAAGGCTGGTATGTCTGGACACAGGAAAGAGTTAATGAGGCAGTTAAAAGGTATGAAGGCATTCTGGAAGACATTAAAAACGGAATGTATGTCTCCAAAACGGTAAATGGTAGCGAAGATGGAATAATGATCTCCTGCAACCCGAGTGATATCGAGGCAGCAACAGGATATACAATTTGTATAGTAAATGATAACGGCGAAGAAGCTCTCTTCGGTCCCTATTCCACCAAAGAAGAGATGCTGACAGAAGTAAAGCCTTATTGTGAGAAACAAGTGAAAGCAGGAAATATGTCACAGCAAGAAGCAGACGAGATTATAAGCAAGTACCAATAATTTTAACGTAGAAGATAGTTAATGCGGATCAATAGAAAATAAAAACCGTTGCTTCGACGGCTGGATCGTTATGCAATAGTGGAGATAGACAAAAAGCAGCAGTTTAGGATAGGTAGTTCTTATGTATCCAAACTGCTGCTTTTTGCCCTTAACATTTTGCACATGATAGACTATACTGGATAGGAGATTGGAGGGTTACAAGATGAATAAAATTGAATTTAGAGAAGTTAAGAAGAGCTTTGGCAATACAACCGCGATTGACGGTTTGAACTTAAGTATCTCCGAGAGTGAGGTTTACGCATTTCTTGGACATAACGGTGCAGGTAAGACAACAGCATTGCGGCTGCTTCTAGGGCTTTTAGAAGCGGACCAGGGGAATATTACAGTCTTTGGTAATAATCCGATAAAAGATGGTAATGCTGTGAGGAGCATGTGTGGAGTGCTATCGGAAGATGTCGGACTTTATGAGCCGTTAACCGTCTATGATAATTTGATTTATTATGCAGATATTTATGGAATGAAACGAATGGAATCCAATAAACGTATTGATGCACTTTTAAGTAGATTTGATTTGCTTGATAAAAAGAATGTTATTATAGAAGGTTTCTCTACAGGTATGAAAAAGAAAGTTGCCCTCATTCGTGCAATGCTACATAGGCCGCATATTTTGCTTCTGGACGAGCCCACCAATGGTCTTGATCCTGTCAGTACAGCAGATTTGCGTAATTCACTATTAGAACTTGCGAAAGAGCAGGGAACGACGATTATCATGACTACGCATAACCTTGAAGAAGTACAGAAAATATGTGACAGAATCAGCATTTTTCGTCATGGCAAGAATATCTTTACCGATTCCATATCAGAACTAAAGGACAGCAGCCATTATATGGAGCAGGGAAAATTCAGCCTTGAAAAGTTATACATGGATATTGAAAAAAATGGGGTGATCAAATGAAGCAGTCCGGTTATGTTTTTCGTATGCAGCTTTCCCAATTCAAACGGGAAAAGGGAATGCTTATTTTTTATGCTATTTGCATTATTTTAATCGGTATCCTAGTCCCTTTCTTTCTGCATAGTATTACAACAAGCCTGATCATGGCGGCTTTCCTTACTATAATGTTTTTAAAGCCTATGCTGTCGGATAGCATGGCGGGGGAAAGAGAACGGAAAACACTGGAATCACTTTTGGCCACTCCGATTGATGGGAAGAGTATTATTTCGGGAAAAGCCATCTTCTGCCTGATGTTTGCGGTATGCTTTTTTTCTGCTAATACCCTTTGCATAACACTAACGAATTGGCTGTCGGACAGCGGCTCAGATTTGGCTGCTTGGCAGTGGATGAGTATTCTGATTTTCGCAATCTGTAATTTTAGTGCAATTTCACTCATTGGTGTCTATCTCTCGGCACTCTCCGGTGATCTGCGCACTGCGAACAGCAAAGTGGCTCTGGCTGTTTATCCTTTCGGGCTGCTTTTTCTTGTGTTTTTATCCGTTGTTTTTCTGAACGATGTGATAATAGCGGTAATCACAGGAGTTGCTCTTATCCTTATTTGTTTTGGTGCGATTATGGCTACAGCAATTAAATTATCAAAGATGAAGCAATCCGATTATTTTGAAAATGTAAAGATAAAAAAGACTGGGAAAGCGCACGAAGGACGCAGTACTGGTATCACGCCAAAATCACAGTTTGCGATTGTTTTTAGGCATGAACTAAAGTATCTTTTAACCCTTAAAATGCTGCTAATTAATTTTGCAATTTTATGCATTGCTCCGGCTATATTTGCATGTATGTTTCCGGGAAAGAATACGCTAAATGCCGCGGTGCTTATAACGGCACTTATGATGCCAAGAGTCCCGGCTAATTTGATCGCATACTCCATTGGCGGCGAAAAGGTATATAAAACAGGGGAATCCTTGCTGTCCACACCGTTGCATATAAGACCGCTTTTTCTTGCCAAATGCATGGTACCTATTTTTGTTTCTGTCATAATGCTTTTGCTATCGTCTGTTCTGACATTGGTTGTTACGAATATTTCAGGAATATTACTGTCCGGTACAGAAACGGCTTACCGATATACGATCGAGCAGCTTATTTTATTATTTCCGGTAAGTATCATGTCTAGCATTACTATGGTGCTCCTATCCGGAATCTTATCTGTGACGATGAAAACATCTCGTCAGGGTTTGTATGCAGCAAGTATCATTGGAATGTTTTTTGTTGCTCCCGTAGCTGCGATACTATATCTTCCGCAGAACACGCTTCTGTGGTCTGCAATCTATTTGGCCGTTCTTTTTATTTGTAATGTAATTTGTGTAAAAAGTATTTCCGATAACATAAGCCGCCCTCAGTTAATGCGAAGATTTTGAAAAATCACCTTCCTATGATAATATAAAGGTAAACAATCTTTAACATTTTCTCATAATAATTGAAACCAAGGGATTTTCTTCCTCGTCTAATGAAAGAAAGAGGATAAGGATATAGAAATTGCATCATGAGTAACAAAACAGGTTTAATGAAGCATCGATTTAGTGTCAAAAGCGATTTATAATATTAACTTCATCAATTTACACAATTTATACATGGATAAGTAATAGGAAACATATTTCATTCGCAACACATTGTTTCCAAAGTGCTGCACAAAACGCAACACCAAGCATTGCACAAAACGCAATACTTGGATTGAAGTACGTAATGGTATATAAGGCCACAAAATACGTGGTTCTAAGTACCAACGACTTCAAACAGTTGCGCATTAAAATATTGCTTCCTATTACCCGAGTTTTTCCTTAATTATGTAAATTGATAAAGACTATTTGTTAGGAAAGCTTTTGACTCTCAAATCAACACTTTATATTAAGGAAGGAGAATAGAAATGAAAAGATTTTTAGCATTTGCATTAAGCAGTGTAATGATTACCTCTTCTGTGACTTTAGGAAGCATCCCTTTAGCCGTTAATGCAGCAGGGGTAGATGCGGTTCCCATTTCGGCGGTGGTTGATTCCATGGCAAGTAAAAGCGGGAAAGCCAGTGAGCCTACGAAAGAAGCTTTGGAAAGCGTTATTAAAGCAGTCAAAGCAAAGATTACGATCCCAAAGGAATACTCGGAGTTTAATTACAATTTTCGTAATACGGTTTCCTTTGATGGTTTTGAATGGAACCTATCCTGGCGTAATCCAAAGGACGACAGCTATATTCAGGTAAGCGCAGACCAGAATAATCGAATCCAGTACTATGAGAAGTACAATTATTCCGATACGAACAGTATTCCAAAATATTTAAAGAAGGAACTACAGAGTACGGCAGAACAATTTCTTAAGAAGATAGCACCGGAGGTAGCTTTAAAAGTTACCTATAAAGATGCCGATTATGAAGGAATTTACAGCGGAAATTATGTTTATAATTTTGAGCGGAACGAAAATGGAGTCAGCTTCCCGGATAATACGGTAAGCGTTGGTGTCAACAGCGTTACGGGGGAAGTCCAGCATGCTTCCATCGGATGGATCTATGATACGAAGGTTCCGTCCTCGGAGGTTAAGGTGACGAAGGAGGAAGCCGAAAAACTCATCAAAGAAAATATGAAGATGAAGCTGATCTACCGCTCTAACTATAATCGTATCTTTGCGGAAGACGGCAGCAAGCTGAAAAAGGAAGCTTACCTGGTCTATACCCCAAGTGAAGATTATATTTCGATCGATGCGAAAACAGGAAAGGTTTATCTGTCCAAAGTGGAATGGCAAGAAAATAATTACTCGGTTAAAAGTAAGCAGAATATGGATGAGGCTGCTGCAATAACTGGTGATTCCGGTGCAGGAAGCATTTCATTTACCGAAGATGAAATAAAGAAAATGGAAGAGCTTAAAAATCTGATATCCAAGGAAGATGCGATTAAAAAAGTTACGTCAAATAAATATCTGTATCTTGATAAGAACCTGGAGGTTTATTCTGCAACCTTGAATAAGAGCTACAATGGAGACGGAGAAACTTATGTCTGGAATATTACGCTGAATGATCCCAGGGAGATTGATTATAAGAAGGAGACGGATTATTATCGTGCCTATGCCAGTGCGCAGGTAGATGCGAAAACCGGTAAAATTGTCTACTTCAATGCCAGCATGAATAATTATTATGATGAAGTAAAGGGAAAATGGAACACAGTAAGTATCAAATATAATAAGGAACAGGCAAAAGAAATCCTTGAGAAGTTCCTGAAAGCAGAAAACAGCAGCCGATTTAGTAAATCAAAATTAGCAAGCGAATCCGATGATTTTGTTGCATACTTAAGGAAGGATACTCCAGTTTATTCCGGTTATTCTTATCAATATAACCGGGTAAATGACGGCATAGAATATCCAAATAATAGTATTCATGGATCCGTGGACGGAATTTCTGGCAAGGTTTATTCTTATGGTTACTACTGGGAGAACGATGTTGTATTTGAATCTCCGAAAGGGGCAATGAGTGCGGAGAAGGCAATGGAGCATTATCTTAGTAAGGATGGCTATGGTCTAAAATATGAAATTAATGTAGTAAATACCGATAACGCTAAGAATACAACCAACAATAACGCTTCCTACAGCTCCGTAAATGAGATCCGATTGGTTTACCGCCCGGATATCAATCCGGCATTCCTTTCCCCATTTACGGGCGAACAGCTTACCAACAGCGGGGAAGCTTATAAGGAAGCAAAAGCTTTTGTCTACAAGGATGTTCCGGAGACGGCAGAAAATAAGGAGATTTTACTGCTTGCGGATATGAACATTGGTTTTGAAGGGGAATACTTCTATCCGGAGAAAGCGATAACGATCGGCGAAATTGCCAGTTTGTTTGAAGAGATCGGGTATGGCTATCCGGATGACGATACGAAGAAAACGGACCCGAAGCTGATCACAAAGGAAGAATTGACACAGAGATTTATCAATGAGCTGGGAATGGAGAAGGTAGCGAAACTGCCTGGAATTTATCAAACCGGCTATGCGGATGAGAGTAGTATCAATCCGGAATACCTTGGCGCAGTTGCTTTGGCGAAGGGGCTTGCTATTATCGAAGCGGATTCCGGTAATAACTTTAACCCGAAGGCAAATGTTACAAGAGCAGAAGCGGTACACTATATTCTTAAATTCCTGGAAGTACGCAGGGAAGGTATTTACCGCTAAATACTGCGAAAGAGACGAAACACCGCAAAATAAGGAATGCAAAGAATTAAAAAGGAGGCTGTTCGAAAAAACAGCCTCCTGTATTTTGTACGAATGACACATTTTATTCGTCTATATTACGCAATGCTATTTACTGCTTTGGTTAAGCGGGATACTTTTCTTGCTGCGGTATTTTTATGATAAACACCCTTAGCAGAAGCTTTATTGATCTCTGCAATGGATTCGTTTAAAGCAGTTTTAGCAAGTTCCTTGTCACCAGCAACAACGGCAGCATCTACTTTTTTAATCATTGTCTTAACTTTGGACTTAACCGCTCTATTTCTGGCAGCTTTTGTCTCATTCACTAAGATTCTCTTTTTAGATGATTTAATGTTAGCCAATTATTACACCTCCAAATATAATTTTGACCAACCATTGCACCAAGGACAACATTTAGAGAGTGGATGCCAAGCTTGGGTTTGGTTGTTTCGATGTCATTGTTTCATTAAATCCGGACACGGACGTTTTAATGAAAACATACTATTACATAGTATTATATTGAAATGGTTCTGTCAATACATAATTTCAACAAGTTTGGCAGAAAATATGATTCAAGCGTCAAAAGCTGATTTATAAAATTAACGTCATCCATTTGTTAAGAAGGTTTTTGACACTCAAATCATAATTTATAGGAGGCAAATTATGGACTATGGCATTCGAACTGACCTGGCGCTTGAAGCAAGAGAAAGCTTTCCAGAGGATCATGTTGAGATAAAGGGTGTTGTTTTGACGGAAGAGTATGATAAAAAAAATAAGATACGGGTATCTACCGTTGTGATTAAGGATGAACGGGGAGCGAGGGCGATGCAGAAGCCGATCGGTACGTATATTACCATTGAAGCTCCTGAGCTTAATAAATCGGACGAGGATTACCATCAGCCGGTCTCCGATACAATTGCGAATCATCTGATTAAATTAGCCGGAGAGCACACGAAGGAGGATGTACTTATTGTCGGTCTTGGCAACCGGGAGGTGACGCCGGATGCTCTGGGACCCTATGTAGTGGATAATTTATTTGTAACCAGACATTTGATTAAGGAATATGGAAATGAATTTAAGATGAAAAATCGTCTGGGCAATGTTAGTGCGATTTCTCCCGGGGTTATGGGACAGACGGGGATGGAAACCGCAGAAATTATCAAGGGAATTGTGGAAGAAACTCATCCAAAACTGATTATTGTGGTGGATGCTCTGGCTGCAAGGAGTATAAACCGTCTCAATACGACCGTACAATTAACAGACACAGGAATCAGCCCGGGCTCTGGTATCGGAAATAATCGCAATGCGATCAATGAGGAGACGCTGGGGATTAAGGTGATCGCACTTGGCGTACCTACCGTGGTGGATGCGGTAACCATTGTTGCAGATACCTTAACACAATATATGGAGAAAACCGGCTTTGAAGAAAATGAAATTGATCAATTTGTCTCTGAGATCCGAAGCCAGCAGATGGATAATATGTTCGTCACACCAAAAAATATCGATGAAGCCGTGAAGCGGATCAGCTATACGGTTTCGGAAGCTTTAAATTCCTGCTTTGCACAGCCGGTCTAAAATTTCGCGTTTCATCTTTGGACAGGGTAATAAAGTTAAGCTTTCCGAATATAATGAATCAGGCTTATAGTTGAGCATGTTTTATGGTTTGGAGGCAGAAATGAGAAAACATCAACAATACTTGGTGCAGAGAAAACTTAAGCTCGTTGTATGGTCCCTGATATTGCTTGCTTCCGTGTATCTTTTGATACGCTTTGCGGTGATATCCTTTTCCGAAGATATGGGTCAAGCTTCGGGTAATGCAGAAGAAACGTATTCCTATGGCAGGATGAATTTACCGATTCGGCTGGTTTCCGGATTAAGCATACGGATTATGAAAACGGGATCCGGTCTGTTATCCTACGCAGCACAGGATAAAGCTTCCTATGATTTTCCGATTAATCTGGTGAAAGATACCTTCGTCATTTCCTATTTTACAGGAGATGCTTCCGCTAAGAAAGCTCTGGCAAAGGAGGTTTCAAATCCCCTTCTGCAAACTCCCTATATGGAGACCGGGGAGCAGAGCGCGAATGGCGGTAACGGCATGGGTAGCAGCAATGGCATAGAGGAACAAAAAGATGGAATTGGGTTTCACAATATAACAAATGGAATATTAACGAAGGAATATATTTTAACGAATGGCTCTTTGAATCAAGAGGAGGGAGCTTACGGAATCAATGATGAGCTTAAGATTGATATCTTAGAGGGTGATATTAATGGAAAGGATATTACCGATGCAGGACAGAATTATGATGGTCTAACGGTTGAAACCTTTGTTGCAAATGATGGAACCATGTTTACACTGAATCAGCTGAAGGATCTTAATTTCCTTGTCCGCCACTTCTATATCGTAGATGGAACAACGAAGGTAACCGAACCGCTGTTTGATGCGGGGACCTTTCTGGAGAAGGATATGAAGCTAGCACAGACCAATGAAAAGCCGCAGATATTAGTTTATCACACGCATGGTTCTGAGGCATTTATCGACAGCAGGCAGGATGTGGAGGCAGATACGATTGTTGGGGTCGGCGATGAGCTAGTGAAGATATTGAAAGAAAAATATGGGTATAATGTGATTCATGATAAAACAGCCTACGATACAATCAGCGATAAGGATGGCAGGAATCTCGCCTACAATTATGCAAAGAAGGCTCTGGAAGAAACGTTAAATACATATCCCTCGATCGAAGTTATGATTGATCTTCACAGGAATTCCGGGAAAGCCTTAACAACGATGATTGACGGGAAGGAAACGGCACAGATCATGCTTTTTAACGGTCTTAGCAGGGATCAAAATGGTCCTCTTCCAAACCATGACAATCCATATCTTCAGGATAACCTGGCTTTTGGCTTTCAGCTTCAGCTAAAATCCTTGGATTTATATCCCAATCTCTTTGTCCGTAACTATTTAAAATGCTACCGGTATAATCTGCATTTTCGTCCAAAATCTATTCTGGTAGAGCTGGGGACTGTCAATAATACGGTGAAATCAGCTAAGAATGCAATGGAGCCGTTTGCCGAGGTGCTGCATGAGGTTCTGGAAGGAAAGTGAACGCCGAACCAGTGCGGGTAAGAGGTATGGATTTGTGCAGCGATGAAAAAGGAGTACAAGTAATTAAAATTGACGGGGGCTGTCGCACTAACAATTGAAAAGGCGCCCACATAGAACTAGAATGTTTATCACATCAATATCTAAAAAGAAGAGTGTGTAAATTATTATTCCATAAAGAGACCGTTTGTCGCCATCGGTACTTAGGTTGTGGCAGATAAATATCTGTCACAGCCTTATGTACCGCTATGAGCGACAACCGAGTGAGAACGTGTCTCTGTTGGATAATAATCACACACTCTTATTGAAAACCTAAAATGTGATAAACATAATTAGCGTGAAAGGGG
>SVEA01000194.1 GCA_015057615.1 Lachnospiraceae bacterium
CCGATTCGGAGACGCTTCCGCTTAGTTGCATTACGTAGCGGTACATAAGGCTCCAAAATACGGAGCCAAAGTACCGACGAATGCAAATACTCCTTATCAGATATCATTTGTCGAAATCATATTATAGACTTTGTTAGGGGTGTGAACAGTAACATCTCCCTTAATAAAATGTGAATACTTTTTATTATTAACTTGCAATCGAAGGATAGTTTGGTATAAAATTTTATATTAGGATATTAATTGACCGGATTAAAATAACAGCCTAGGATAGAACGGAAGCAGTATACATTACGAGCCGGCACACAAGATGCAGTCGGAGTAAAAGGAGCTGCTGCATTTTACAGCACTCCCAGAATGAACGAATAAGGAGAATCATTATGGTAGTAACGAAACAAGAACCGAATGAAACGGCAAGAGAATATGCATTGCGGGAGATCAGGCAGAATATTATCTCTCTAAAATTAGAACCGGGCAGCGTAATCAGTGAAAATGATCTTGCAAAAGAGCTGGGGGTCAGCAGAACACCGATACGGGAAGCTATCTTAGAATTGAAAAAATGGGATTTGATACAAGTATTTCCGCAGAAGGGAAGTATCATATCATTAATTGATCTTGATCTTGTAGAAGAAACCGTATTCTTACGTCTGGTTCTGGAGAAGGCTGTGGTAGAAGCGCTCTGTGATACCATCACGGAGGAAGAGTTAGAGGAATTAAATCATAATATACAGTTGCAGGAATTCTATCTTCACAATCTATCTCCGAATAAAATACTGGAATTGGATAATGAATTCCATCATGCATTATTTCGCATGTGCAATAAGGAAAGAATTTTTAGCTTAATGGCGGGAATGCAGGGACATTTTGACCGTGTCCGGGCACTGAGCCTCTTTTCCGTAAAGGAGATTAAGATTGTTTCGGATCATAAGGTCATTCTGAATGCGATTCGGGAAAAGAATAAGGAACTGGCGAAGGAGCTGATGGAGAAGCATTTATCCAGATATAAGCTGGATCAAAATGAAATATTAAAAAAATACCCGGATTATTTTTTAAAACGGTAGTTTCTGTACCGTGTTGCGGCAGGAAGCGGCCGGTTTGACAGCCGCCGTAAATAATCTTAAATATTCGAAGTACTACCGCCAATTTCCCCTGCATACAATGTAACAACAACGATAATAAGGGGGAATGCGTTCTATCACATGGATGGAACGCAGACACTATGAAAGGCTATATAGAGGAACGGGCGGTTGAGATCGCTAATTATATTATCGAAAATAATGCAACTGTGAGGCAGACCGCAAAGCAGTTCGGCATTTCAAAGTCAACCGTACATAAGGACGTTACGGAACGTCTTACTCAAATTAACCCCTCCCTTGCAAATAAGGCGAGGGTCGTCCTAGACCTCAATAAGTCAGAGCGCCATATCAGAGGCGGCTTGGCAACGAAGGAAAAATATCTTCATAAGTCGAGGTATCATCAACCCTTTTAAACCATAGTAAAATGGTTGTGACACCGGCTTTTGCAAAGCTTATCCAACAAAATTAAGTAAAAAGGTATTTCTATGATGTCTTTCATAGAGGTACCTTTTTTCTATGTGTGGCAGGCATGGGTGCAATCCCATAGGTTAACGTCCCTAGCGCATCCTAGAACAGCGAAGTTTTGCGCGAGGGCGAACAAAAATGGTATGAATACCATATTGACTGAGATAGGACTATAGTCCTATAATAAAAATGAAAAATAAACCGCAAAGAAACCGACATAGGCGTCATATTTTGATACAAATTGTACAATTATAACGAAAATAAAAAATATATGTAAAAATCGAAGGTAGTGTGCTATAATGTACTATGTGCGCTCAAAATGAGTGATATTGTTTGAAATTTAACAAAGAATAAATCAATAGAAGAAAGAGGGAAATGGTTTATGGGTAAGTCAACATTTCTGGGCGGAATCCATCCCTATGAAGGTAAGGAACTGACGATGGATAAACCCACAACTGTTTTATTACCGAAAGGTGATTTGGTATTTCCTATGTCTCAGCATATAGGTGCTCCTGCAAAACCAGTCGTAGCAGTAGGGGATCACGTACTGGTTGGTCAGAAGATTGGTGAGGCGGGCGGATTCATCTCATCCAATATTATCAGTTCTATATCTGGTTCGGTAAAAGCAATTGAGAAAAGATTGGTTGTATCCGGTAAATTACTGGAATCAATTGTTATAGAAAATGATCATGAATACAAAACGGTAGAAGGCTATGGAAACGAGCGCGACTACAAAAAGATGTCCAAGGATGAAATTCGGGAGGCAGTTAAGGAAGCAGGTATTGTCGGTCTTGGCGGAGCAGGATTCCCGACGAATGTAAAGCTTGCACCGAAGAACGAAGATGCCATTGATTTTATCGTTATTAATGGCGCCGAATGCGAGCCGTATCTGACCTCCGATTACCGTCTGATGATGGAGGAACCGGAGAAGATTGTCGGTGGATTAAAGATTATGCTGCGTCTGTTTGATCATGCAAAAGGGATTATTGCGATCGAGGATAATAAACCGGAAGCAATTAAAAAGTTTAAGGAATTGACCTCATCCGAGGAAAGAATTGAGGTACAAGCGTTAAAGACCAAGTATCCGCAAGGCGGAGAGCGTCAACTGGTTTATGTAACCACAGGAAGAAAGTTAAATTCAAAGAAGCTTCCTGCGGATGTTGGGTGCGTGGTTGATAATGTGACTACAGTTGCGGCTATTTATATGGCAGTAGCAAAGAGTACGCCATTGACGCATAGAATCGTAACAATATCCGGGGATGCGGTAACGAATCCGCAGAACTTTAATGTTCCGATCGGAACCGATTTTGGTGAAATTGTAGAAGCTGCCGGCGGCTTTAAACAACAGCCGGAAAAGATTGTATTCGGCGGACCGATGATGGGTATGGCAATGTATACCTATCATATACCAGTTACAAAGACTACTTCCTCCTTATTAGGTTTCATAAAAGATGAAGCTGCCGTAGAGGAATCCCCATGTATCCGCTGCGGAAGATGCTCGGAGCATTGTCCTCTGCAGCTGGTTCCCATGCAGCTGGCTCAGGCAGGTGCGCATAATGACGAGGAACGTTTCGTTTCCATGGATGGCCTGGAATGCTGCGGATGCGGCTGCTGCTCCTTTGTTTGTCCTGCAAGAAGAGGACTGACCCAGAAGATCATGCAGACCAGAAATCAGATCCTGGCAAACAGAAAGAAAGCGAAATAATTTTAGAAAATCAGAAAGAGGTGTAGACTTTGAACGATTTGTTTCATGTATCGGCTGCCCCGCATGCCAGGAGCCCGATTACAACTAGAAATATTATGCAGGATGTTGTAATTGCATTGATTCCTGCCAGTCTATTTGGAATATATAATTTTGGTATTCGAGCATTATTGGTGATTTTAACTACGGTACTGGCATGTACGGTAACGGAATATGTATATTGCAGATTAATGAAGAAGCGGGTTAATCCGGGAGATTACAGTGATGTAGTTACCGGTCTTTTGCTTGCACTCAACCTGCCGGCAAGTATTCCTTTATGGATGGCGGTTATGGGCGGTGTATTTGCTATTTTGATTGTTAAAATGCTGTATGGCGGCGTGGGACAGAACTTTATGAATCCGGCGCTTGCTGCTCGTGTGTTTTTGATTATCAGCTTCCCCAGCCAGATGGCGAATTTCGCTATTGAGAAAATCAGCTCCCCGACTACGCTTGACTATATTAACAGCGGTGCGGCTGCTGCGTTAGACAGTGTATCCGGTGCAACCCCTTTGGCTGCATTAAAAGCGGGAGAAACCGTTGATTTATTCCAGCTGTTTGTCGGTAATCATGGTGGTACAATCGGTGAAACCAGTGCTTTGGCACTTTTACTTGGTGCAGGATATCTTCTATACAGAAGAGTGATCTCTTTGCGGATCCCGTTGACCTATATCGTAACCTTAGCAGTTTTTGCCCTCCTTTTCGGCGGACATGGATTGGATGCAAATTATCTTCTGGGACAAGTTCTCGGCGGTGGTTTGATCCTTGGTGCTTTCTACATGGCGACTGATTATACAACCAGCCCGACTTCCCACAAAGGTCAGATTATTTACGGTATTTTCCTGGGCGTTTTAACCGGTCTTTTCCGTATCATCGGAAAGGGCGTGGAAGGGGTATCCTATGCGATTGTAATTGGTAATCTGGTAGTACCTCTGATTGATAAAGCTACCCGCCCGGTATCCTTTGGAAAGGAGCGTGCGAAAGTTGAAAAATAAAGAGAAGAAATCAACGATATTTCATGATGCCATGGCTCTTTTTGTGATCACCTTAGTCTCCATCTTAGCGCTCAGCTACGTATATGAGATTACAAAGGATCCAATCGAGCAGAAGGCAATGGCAAAGAAGCTGGAAGCCTATCAGGTGGTTTATCCGGATGCTGCATCCTTAAAGGAAGATACGGAACTTACGGAGAAAGCACTGGCAACGGATTTAGCAAGCATCGATGCTTCCTATAGCGGTGCGACCATTGATGAAATCAATCAGGTGTATGATGGGAATGATACCCTGATCGGCTATATTGTAAAAGTAAATACGAAGGGATATAAGGATGTCATTTCCCTGGTTCTGGGATATTCCGTAGACAGAACCGTACAGGGAATGGAGATCGTATCAATAAATGATACAGCAGGACTTGGTAATAATGCGAAAGAACCGGATTTTAAGAATCAGTTCGCAGGTAAAACAGTAGATCAGTTTGAAGTTACGAAGTCAGGAGCAACGAAAGAGAATGAAATCAACGCAATTAGTAGTGCGACGATCACTACCGATGCGGTTGTTCACGCAGTAAATGCAGGACTCGGTTTTCTTTCCGAATATTCTGCAGAATTAGGAGGTAGTGCAAATGAATAAGTATGTGGAGCGTCTTTATAATGGTATTGTAAAAGAAAATCCTACCTTCGTCATGATGCTCGGTATGTGTCCGACGTTAGCAGTAACCACCTCGGCAATCAATGGTGCAGGAATGGGACTTTCCACGACCGCCGTACTTGCGGCAGCCAACCTGCTCATTTCTGCTTTAAGAAAGTTTATTCCGGATAAAGTAAGAATGCCTTCCTATATTGTGGTTGTGGCATCCCTTGTAACAATTGTGCAGCTTTTATTGCAGGCATATATCCCTTCCCTTAACGAAAGACTGGGAATTTATATTCCTCTGATCGTAGTAAACTGTATTATCTTTGGTCGTGTTGAGGCATATGCAGCGAAGAATACGGTAGGATTATCCTTCTTCGACGGTATCGGTATGGGATTAGGATTTACAATAGCCCTGATTGCGATAGGTGCATTCCGTGAGCTGCTTGGCGCAGGAACCTTATTCGGCTATGGTATTATGCCGGAATCTTTCCAGCCGATCTCCATTTTTGTTCAGGCTCCCGGCGCTTTCTTAGTACTGGCTATGCTTACCGCCCTGCAGAATAAATTCCAGCTTCCTGCTGCTACAAATACCGGAAGAAAATCCGGACTTTCCTGCGGCGGCAACTGCGCTGAGTGCAGCAGCGAAACCTATGCAGCATATCATAGTGATCTTGATAAAGCAAAAGAAATTTCTGCAACTGTTAATGCTAAGAAAACACAGAAGGAGGATTGATTTAGATGAATTCAGAATATTTTGTTAATCTGCTGATTGTTTTAATCAGTGCTGCATTTGTTAGTAACGTTGTACTAAGTCAATTCCTTGGTATATGTTCGTTCGTAGGTATTTCCAATAAGATAAAGACAGCGACCGGTATGGGATTTGCGGTTATCTTTGTTATTACCTTAGCATCCTTGATCGCGAGTGCAATTTACAAGGCTATTTTAGCTCCGATGGATCTGGACTATCTTAAGACAATCGTATTCATTATGGTAATTGCCTGCTTGGTTCAGTTCGTTGAAATGGTGATTAAAAAGTTCAGCCCGACTCTTTATAATGCATTGGGCGTTTATTTACCTCTGATAACCACAAACTGCGCAGTACTTGGCGTGGCACTGATTAATGTACAGGAAGATTATGATATTGTTACCAGTGTCGTGAGTGGCTTTGGTACAGCAGTCGGATATACCATTGCGATCATTCTTATGGCAGGTATCCGTGAAAGAATGGAATATAACGAGATCAGCAAATCCTTCAAGGGATCACCGATTGTGCTTATTACGGCAACTTTGATGGCGATGGCCTTCTACGGATTTTCAGGCTTAGTATAGGAGGGGCAGAGTATATGTTTATTCAGGAAATCATGACAGCAGGTAATCTACTGCCCGAACTTGCAGGTGTTGTTGGAGCGTTCAGCCTGCGTGATATGGGAATTGCAACGGCAGTAGTTAGTGCTACGGGTCTCCTTATCGGATTGTTCCTGGGTGTTGCATCCAAGAGGCTTGAGGTTAAGGTAGACAAAAGAGAAACTCTCGTAAGAGACTTGCTCCCCGGTGCGAATTGTGGCGGTTGCGGATATGCAGGATGCGATGCGTGCGCGAAAGCAATCGTAGAGGGAGAAGCTCCGGTGAACGCATGTCCGGTTGCAAACGATGAGGCACATGGTGCAATTGCAAAAGTGATGGGTGCAGAGATTGCTTCGGAAGAGAAGAAGGCGGCATTTGTAAAATGCGCTGGTACCTGTGATAAAGCCAAGGTTAATTACACTTACTACGGAGTACAGGATTGTAAGGCGGCTGCAACTATTTCCGGAAATGGCTCCAAGGCATGCAGCTATGGCTGTATGGGCTTTGGCTCCTGCGTGAAGGTCTGCGCTTTTGATGCCATCCATGTTGTTGACGGAGTTGCTTACGTTGATACGGAAAAATGTACCGGATGCAGCAAATGTGTTGCGGAATGTCCGAACCATCTGATTGAATTAGTTCCGGTAAAATCAAAGCATATGGTAGCATGCAGCTCGGCAGACAAGGGGAAAGATGTTAAGACTTACTGCGGTGCAGGCTGTATCGGCTGCAGGCTCTGCGTTAAGAATTGTGAATTTGATGCAATTCATGTTGAAAATAACCTGGCTAAGATTGATTACAGCAAATGTACGAACTGCGGAAAATGCGCTTCGGTTTGCCCGGTTAAGATAATTCGGGTTAAAAACGCTTAATGTGCGGATTGTTGCATTTCTTATACAATTAATATAAGAGGGGCTATAATCTTCCTTCACGCACAGAATGAAAGACATCTCACTCGTTTATGCCATAATCGTACAAATTTGTTCGCTTATGTCACGCAAACCGAACGATCTGTTTTTCAAACAGTGCATGATAGGAAGACAACAGCCCCTCTTGTAGTTGCAACAACCCTTAGTATCCTAGTATAAAAAAGCATACACAGCGGGATCATCTGGATCCGTTTGTGTATGCTTTTTTATTGAATAGGAAAGTTCATCCTATTCAATGAAAAATGCTCCGCAAGGATGCGCACTCACGCGTATAGTATTTTGCCAGCGAAACTCTTTCTTATGTTCTTATCGTGCAGATTGCTCACGAATCCGCTTTGCCCGAGGGCAAGTGAATTTGGCTGTTCGTCTCGTAATTATCCTTTACTTTTAAGAGAGGTACTATTCTTTATGTACTCACTTGGTGTGATTCCGACTCTTTTCTTAAAGATCCGGCTGAAGTAGTTAGGGTCTTTATAGCCTACCATATAGCATACCTCTTTCACGGTCAGGCTGGAATTATTGAGAAGCTCCTTGGCTTTTCTGACCCGCATCATGGACAGCCAGTCGATAAAGTTAAAGCCGGTGTTCTTCTTAATAAGCTTACTAAAATACTGCGGGCTGACATTAACCTGCGCAGCAACATCCTCTAATGTAATATCTTCGGTATAATGTGCTTCCAAGTATTCCTTGGTCACCTGCACGACCTTGTTGGAATAGTCAATTGTACTCTGCGGTTTTTCATAACCGGTAATATGGATAAACTGGTTATATGCCCATTCGATAAGGTGAATACCGGTATACTCCAATAATTCCTTTGAATTTCCGATATAATTAAAATATTTTACATCGTTTGTATGATCAATTCTTGTAGCATGCGCGGACATAACCAAAATTTCTAATATGTGATTACGTTTCGCAGTATCATTCATAGGATGTATCCAATTCATAAGAATTCCAAAGTAATCATAAGCTTCTGCTTTTCCCAAACGAATCGCATCCAGCATATGCTTCTCAGTTTCAAAATAATCGAATTGAATATTACTCCGGAATTTATCTATTTCCTTCACATGTACCCGGTGGTTTGGCTTACAAAATTGCAGGGTGCGCAGTGCATCAATAAAGGAGGAATGGATGGAATGAAAGCGCGTTATTCCGCCAACACCGATGGAGACGGAAAGATGATACTTATTATGTAAGGTCTCAATAAGAGAATCAGCAATCGAGAGACTCTCTTCTTCATAAAGAGAAAAAGCGTTCGCCAATTCTTCTTCGTTAACTTTGTCCGTGGTATTTCGTATATCGTAGCTTACCAGAATACCAATGCGTTTTTCAATTAAGGGACCGATGATATGGTTCGTATCTTTTAAGATATCCCTTATATGATGATGAAGTGTAAGCGTATTCAAACTTTCCGGAAAAACCCGTGTGGAGGATCCAAAATCCAGTAGGATAACATAACCGTAGTCTTTGATTTGCAGTAAGGACTGAAAGCCAAATGTCTCTAACTGGGAGCAATCGCGGAAAAATAATGAGAAGAGAAAGCTTTGTTCGATCAAAGCCCGCATATCATCTTGCGTTAGATTTTGATTGGATAGAATGATTTCCGTCTGGAGCTTATCCCAGAAATCCTTCTCGGAAGCTGCACTAGCTTTACAATTATTTTTTGTGTGCATATATTTTACTCCTTTTGCTGCCAAAACTACTAATCTTCGTATACTTACTAAATTATATCATGAATAAAAAGCGTATTCATGATCTTACTGCTCTAATCGGAAATGTAAGCAAGCTTCATTGATCTTGTCACTTCATTCGGAAATCACAAGCAAGCTTGTATTTCCTCACTCCGCTCTTATTATATCATAAGTAAAGAACACTCATGATCTTTGGCTCCGATCGCATATTACAAGCAAACTTGTATATGTTCACTACGGCTATTATACCATAGAATCTTCAAATTGCACGACCAAATTATGGAATAGTACTTATGTAGGGTTTGTCAAGAATTCATATTTAATGTATAAATATGTTGTAAATGGAGAGAAAAAAGTCTATGATAGGAACAATCAATCAATTAGCGGAATCGAAATTCTGTTTTTTGATTTCTGTTAATGAATATTGATTTAAGTATCAAATCCCTCATGCGTTTGCCGCACCACTATGAATGAAAACTGGTTACTGACACTTTTTGGTTTATTAGTTACTTTATTTTGGTTATAATCAATACCATACAGTAGTGAGATCGAAGCTTTATTGAGGTACGAC
>SVEA01000195.1 GCA_015057615.1 Lachnospiraceae bacterium
AAGTATCACATGCCTGTACGACAAAATCTCTCATAGTATCAAATGTGGTACAAGATGCCATTGCTTTTTCTCTCATATTCTTTATTTCTTCGCTTTTCATATTCGCTCCAATCTCTCACTTTTAGTGAGTCAAATCTTAATTTCGTTGCTGGTTATTTTTGTAAGTTATCCACGTGTCAATGTTAATAATGTGGATAAATGGTGTTTTTTAGTTCCGTCTTGTCTAAAATCTGGCCGGTGTGCTCTCATACGTCTGCCTCACTTTCTAGCCGGGAGCGTTACGATCGCCAAACCTACTATGGTGCATAAGGTCAAATCATCGACTTCCAAGACTGGATAGATACGCATAAATAAAAGAGGGCAGGAGAGTTATAAACCTGTCCTTTATTTATCATCGTCATCATATAAAATCAAAAGGACTACAACAAACAATCCTAAATTAATACAAAAATTATATAAAATCATAATTAAATCATTTTAATTTTTACAATGTTTTATTCTCAAACCTGTTTTTATTGTATTCATATATTTCTTCAAGCCTAAGCTTTGCAAATGTATACATAACGTCTAATTCCTCATCATCAGTAGTAACACACATACGATTTATATTTCCCTTAAGCATATCAGCTTCATTGATCATTTCTTTTCTATCTTTTATCATTTTCATTTTCCCCTTTCAAATAATCACACAACAAACGGCAATTTCGATTGCTGATACTTATCAATATTTATAAATTTCTCATCTTTCTTTTTATATTCATCCACGGAATATATATAAGATACCTTATCAGTCATATAGATAACCTTATTTATTCTCCGAAGAAAAGCCTGCCAAGTAGATGCATAAAGCTTTTGCACCTCTTCATATTGACGTTCTAGCGGTATATTTGTAATTAGATATACATGAGTATAGCAAGCTATCTTATTAGCGTATCTGCAAGGTAATTCGATAGGATAACCGTCTAAGTAATTGAGCATATCTTGTATTCGTAAATTTCTTGATGCATCTCTGCTCTCTTTTCGCAGGGGCAGGTATCCTGACAATAAGCTGTATCGTAAACGGATGTATCATATATAAGATTTGCCATATTGTTAATCTGTGATAGTTTTTCAAGATTTGTAATTGGCTTTACCATATTTGTATAGGCACTATACTCATCTCTGCCTAACCACTTTTGCCAAGCTCCACAGTCAGCACAGTACAAACCATTCTGATTGCCATTTTCCTTGATAAAGAATTCATTGCTATGACATTTCTTGCATTCAAACTTAATCATACTGCTCTAGCCTCCTTAAATCTTTTAATTCTTCTATAAACTGCCTGCTTACTCAATCCGTATAACTTGCCGATCTCCTCATAAGTCATCTTTTGTTTCAGTCGGATCATATCCTCTATATCGGGTCTCCCAATCGTTGTATTCTCCTTTTTAAACAACCCATCTATCATGACCTGCAAACTCATATCAATCGTATAGTCCGGCTTTAGGATGCATATAAGCAATGCATAAAAGTTTTCTTTCATGACAGTACCTTCTTTCCGTATAGCTCATCCCAGCACTTTGTATGTATAAATAATTCCCTCCGATTCGCAGTCCTGGAATATTGGAATTCACAACTGCCGGCTTGGTTCTCGGTTATTACTTTGTTGCAGATTTTACATGTCTTGCCGACTGCCTTATTTATTAATTGTTTCGTGTATTCCACCAATTCACCCCCTTAATTTTTCTGCAGTTCTTTCAGAAATTCCACCATAGCTGATTTATTTCTAATGCCTTCACGGAAAGTCTTATTCTCGGCCTCCCATTTACGGCTGGGACCTCCCACAATAAAATATTCTTCCATGCTATATTCTGTTTCCGTTTTAGAGTAACCGCCCTTGTCCCATCCAATAAATTTATGATGTAGACTTACCCGGATCACGAAGCTTTCTCCATTATCAAAGTCATACCGGTAATATCGCTCTCCAGTCTCATTTAAGTCAATCCAGATCGGCCAGGCTGTATAGTTATCAATCCATTCTTTCCGTTGATCGTTATTTTTAAGGATTGGTAACTCCGGCTGTACCAGTTTAGGCAGATTATACAGAGTTTCCTCTAAAGCCAATAGCGCATCATATTCCATTTTAGTTCGCTTTACAATTGGTGCCTCAAGCTTTAGATCTTTATATTGCGCCAAGTCATCTTGATGATCACTGATAGCAGTTTTAACATCTAATACCCCATATGCCGCGGTTTTATCAAAATCGTACTCCTTATCGGGCTGGATGATATCAGCTTCTATGGTTTCAACTGGTTCTGTATCTTCTGACTCCCCCTGTATATGCTCTTCGTGCCAGCCTTGTTCATCATTTCCGGTTCCCGGCTCTTCTGGTTCATCTTCGATCCAGCACATATGCTCTCCCCTTTCAGGGTGACACTCCAGTATTCCTGCATCTGGATTTCCATTAAGGCTGCATCTAATACACGGTTCGGTTTCATCCACATTGTTCACGGTTCCAGATTGATTATCCACAATCTCCAAGGTATTGTTCGCAGAAACGGGGATATCGTTCTCGGGTTTCGGGTCAATCACAATCTGTCCTTCATCAATCAACTTAAACAGCCTCGAAACCATTTTGCCCCAGGACAACTGCATCTGATCCAAGTAATTTCCTTTCTGCCGGAACACTACCTTATCCGGATAGCAAGAAGTCCATCCATCCAGGATACAATTAGTACTCTCATATCTTTTACCGTGATTTTCTATCAGTTTCATTCGTAATTGTTCAGTATTTCTTTGTTGGACCAGCTGTTTTTCACTACTGTACATATGGCGATAAAATCCGATAATAAATTCGTCTTCTGTTATTTCAGGGACTGATTTAGGCTCTTCGTTCACGGTTTCATGGATATCGTCCGATTTCGACCCATGCGCTGCCTTACTGCAAGCGTATCCACATTTGTTTTTACACTCCTTGCAGCATGGCGAAGGCTCATGATCTCCGGCTCGGTGATAAGCTAACTCTAGGTTGATAAACATACAATCGCCGCCGATATCATTTTCTATGCTGTCTAGGACGTTCATCGTAGCACATGAATACGGATGCCCTATCGGTGCTTCTACGCAATATCTTTCTTCCTGCCTTATCTGACATATTCTTGCGCAGGAGAAACAATCATATTTATTTCCACAGCCTTTGGAAGTAATCAAGCTGTCTGGAGGATAAATTGATATTCGATATCCGTGAGGGGATTCAAGTCCATGCTTGAGTTGCTCCGGAGCAACTTTCTCGGTTTCTGATTTTTTTATCTCTTTGATTTCTGCTTTTGTCATTCCAATTGATACCTGCTCGAGCTGCTTATCTGTGAGATAAACCATTTCCCGAAGTTTACTAATAGAAAAGTCGCGATATTCTGGAAGAAGCGCCGGTGAATTCGGAATACAAAACCTTTTAGCAACCTTCATCAACCATGAACACCGGTCTTTTTGTATTCCATACTCAGAAGCAGCATATTCACCAATACCGGAATAACCATCCTCATCATAGAGTCTTTTATCATTCACCACATTTAGGTAATACCCTATTGCCACATAATTCGCACAAACTGAGTTGATGTTGTCACGGATAATCTTCTTGATTTCCTTGTGGCTTCCCGGATTATATGTAGACCAATCAGAAACGCTTCTTCCCAATAATTCCTCACTCAAAACTATTCATCTCCTTCTATGAGCATATGGCAATGTGGACAATATCTTGGCTGTTTTTCATCGGTAATATTTTCTTTTAGAAGTGACACTGCATCAACCTTTAATTGAGCCCTCTTTCTCAAGTCTTTAATGAAGTTATCATCCTGTAGTGCTTCAAATTTAGCCACTCTGCGCTCTAGTTCTTTGTCGACATCAGCTTCGCAGTAATCAATATGATTGGTTCTTAAATCTCTAATTTCAACTCTTGTTGTCGTCGGAGCCGTTTTGGCTATCTGTTCATCTGTTAGATAAAGCATTTCTGCCAATATACCTTTTTTATAATCTTTAAACTGCTCTTGCAAAATAGGAGAATTACCATTCAGACTAAATTTATCATTAACAGCCATGCATCTGCTCGCCCATGATCGGCTAAAGTTAAATTCCTCATATGCAAAATCCCAGATGCTTTCATATCCATCTTCGAGAAATAATTTATTATCTCTGACATATTTTAAATAATATCCGATGGCAATGAAGCTTTGAGTTGTCTTATTTATATTGTCTTTAATAGCCTCCTTAATCTCCTTAAGACCGTATCCATCGTTCTTTATTACGTGTAAATTACTCACTTGTATTCCTCCTATCTTCAAAATTAGCCTCTATACACTCAATAAGCTCTAATAAAATCTGGTGACATAAGCTGTATGGATATTTCCGATCAAGCTCTATGGCTTCCTGCCTTATGATTTTCCAATCGTCCAGATTAGAAATATTTCTCCATTTTTTATAAAAAACATTATAAGTTTCGTTAAATATATTTCGAACCTCTTCGTGAGATGGTATATGTTTTACTTTTTCTGTAATTTGTAACACCCCTTTTCGTGCTTGTAACACCATTTCCCGTATTTGTAACACCTATGGTGATACGCTGGAACCATTGATTTTACTAGCTTTGCAAGTTCTGTAACACCGTAACACCGTTTTTTAGTCTCTCTTACGTGCGAGGCAAAATCGTAATTTTTTAATAAAAATCAGAGAAATGCAGAACCCTTGTTTTTAGGTGTTACACGTGTTACGTGTTACATTTCTAGTTAAACGGTAGATCTTCTTCCTTATCCTCTGGCACCTTCATAAATTCGTCAGGAATCTCTATCTGTGTATTTTCTGCTCCTGCCTCACTAGGAAGCTTTAGAAAAACGCATCGGCTTACTGATCCATTAAATCTCTTTGTCTTTGTATTCTTACCCGATTGAGTTTCTATTAAATTCTGCTTATTCGCCCATGCTAAGAATGATTTGCTTGAGAAATTACCATGTTCGCATATTTTGTTAAATGCATTATTTATGATGATTAGGTATCCGTTTTCAATAGCGCCCCATATCTCTCCCTTATAATCACCTGTGAATGTATCCGGCTTAAATTTGTTCATATTTATAGCAGCTTCTGATAGGATGAACTCATACGCTCTTTCGTTCTCAGATACTTCACCCTTGTTCTTGAGGAGATCAACGCATACATTGAAGTCAAGATATATATTATCTTCGAATATGTACTCTGTTGCTATCTTGTCGGCAGTCAGTAGTATACTCATAGGCAAGGATTGCTTTTCCTCTTTTTCAACGCCTAGCTCTTCAGCTCTGGCATTAATCCGCTGCAGGAAGTCCTTTTGGATCTCTTTGATGCGGTCGATCCCGATCTGCTCTATGGCATCTATAAACATCTGGCCGGCAAAACCATAATTCTGCTTTATGGTTTCAACTACCTGGTTACCATTATCAAATAAATATCCATCATCCATACCGACATCAATAATTCTGTTTACCGCTCCACCCTGCATTGTTTCCGTGACTAGGGAATGCTCTCCATTCGTCAAAATCACGTTTCGCCATGTAGTAGACTTGTTGAGTCCTAAATTGGCATTCGCTCTGTCCTTGCCCTTTCCGGAACAGAGCATATATACCAGCTCCGAGAAATCTCCAGAATACTTATCTTTTAATTGAGCCATATCGTCAATTAGCATTGGCAGATTGTTTAGAAAATCCAAACGAAGCTCTAAGGCCGTTACTGTACTCTTTGGATCCGTGACATACTCATTTCCTCCGGGATTCGCCCATATAGAAGCTGCTAACATAATTGCTACCGTCTTACCTTTACCCGTATCACCCCAGAGGTTTAAAACAAAGGGCAATGCATTTAGTGGTTCAATTAAGGCACTGGCCAGACTACCGATCATATAGATATTTGGTTCTAATCTTCCAGCCTTCCTTACCCGCCTTGCTAAGTCAAGCCAGGTTTCACAGGATCCTTCTTCATGAACAGCTTCAAAGGTTTCCTTAAATTTTATTTCACTATCAAAAATAACGGTCTTTCCGTAAGGCATAAATTCGCCTTGGATCCAACCCAGTTTTGATGTTGACACTTGCACTTCAATCCTCTCTATATTAAAATTTTCTATGTCTGATAAATACCGAACTAGGTTTCTAGCATTTTCTGAAGTAACCGAAACCCCGTAACCCGATAACGCCACAATCCTGTTTGCTGATGCAATTACTTCCTTATCCGTGACGATTTCTTTCCATTGATGTCCTTTTTTAAACACCAACTTTATTTTTTCCTTACCAGTCTGAGCATTTATAAGTCGCTGAATCGGCAGTATTGGATGATAACATGCAAGGATTTCCCCTCCGAATGGTCCGAATGTTCGAATACCATTACCATCAGCAATCCAGTTACCGCATCTCATATCATCGTACGTTCCATCGAAATCAGTCATCCGTTCAAGATTGGCTGGCATCTGCTGTTGTTGCTTATCAAATTTCGCTTTTTCCTTTTTATATGCAGCTACAAGCTTTGTAAATTTGGTTTTTACCCCAAGTTCCTGCGCACGCTCCTCCAGAGATAGAAGTAATCTTGCCTTGAATATCTCGTCTTGTTCCTCCATGACCTCACAAAGGACTTCGTCGGATAATATCGTGTCAGCTGTTAAGCTATTAAGTTCCTGCAGGGTAATCACCTCTTTCCATGTAATAATCTAGTAGATATAATTGATATTGCAGCTTATTCTGGCAATAGCACCAGAGGTCTGATAAAGGGACTTCATCTGCAATAATGTTTCTATATGCATCTATGTACATCCGGATTTGCCTTAATTCATGGTCGATTTCCTTTTGCTTGTTGATCCTTGCCTGCCGCTCTTTTTTGGCTAACTTAGCCTTCCTGGCGGCACTAAACGATGGTTTTTCTGTGCCACCCAACAACTCAAAAGCAGTTCGGAAATCGCAGTTATTAAAATGCATCTCTATATCGAAAATATCCATGCTGCGGCTACATTTGAAACAGTAATACAGTTCATCCGATACCTTTGCAGTATAGTTTTTCCCATCATGACATATTGCCTTGCATCTTCCACGTTTGATCCTGACACCGTAACGGGACAAAATATCAGGTACCGTTACTGTTGCCTTAATGGCTTCCTTCCTTTCTTCAATCTGTTCCTTGGTCAATCTGCTCACCGCCTAGGATTTCAATTATTCGCTGCCCGGTATGTAACTTATCGCAAAACATAAACTTACAGCCATATTTTCGTTCCATTGTCCTCATTACCTTTGCCAGGGTTTTCCCTGTCATTGCCTTGGTTTCTTTAGTCTCGTAATGTCCGACTTCCCAGCTCTCATTACCGTTTTCATCTACAGTAATACTGTCATCCACCCATACGCGCTTTTTTCTTCTCGGATTCTCCCATGTCTCTACATCGTCAATGGATTTTATCCGGTTGCTGTGCTCGATTAGGATAATGAGCTTTATCCCCGCATCCTGAGCACGAAGGAGCTCATTTCTGAATCTGTCATGATCCTGGCATACATTTGCGCAAATCTCAGATAAATTTTGCTTTCTATCTATAATCAGTCTGGGGTTGTCCAGGGACATATAGTCCCCGGTCCATAATTTCGATACGTAGTACTTAACCCCTTGTCGATTAAATTCCGCGACGATCTTCTTTATTGCTCTAGCCTTTTCCCGGCTGTCTATTTGTATTGTCAGATTATTCATATGTGCCTCCTTAATTGAAAGGAAGTTCCTCATCTATATCATCCGGAACGTTCACCCACCCGTCATTTGCATCCGTAATACTCGGTTCAGGCGGTAAGCCCTGTCCACTTCCTGAAGATTTGCTTTCTACAAATTCCACATTTTCAGCTACTACATCGGTAGTGTATACTTTTGTTCCGTCTTCCTTTGTGTATGATCCTGTCTGTATTCTACCGACAAGCCCCATTCTCTGGCCTTTGTGAAAATACTTTTCGATAAATTCCGCGGTTTTGCCGAATGCCACACAACTGGGGAAATCTGCATCGGGTTGCCCTTCTTTTTTAAACCGCCTATCCA
>SVEA01000196.1 GCA_015057615.1 Lachnospiraceae bacterium
AATTGAAGAAGTCGAGTTTATAAATCGGCTTTTGTCACTCCTATCATTGCAATATTATTTATAAAATTCATGTCCGCCATGTTTGAATAGCCATTTCAGATTATTATCGAACCATTTGGCATTGCTTTTTCTTGCCCTCTTTCTAGCCATAAAGTAGAGGGCACCTTCGGAATAATCTTCTCCCTGCAAAGCTCTGTCCACAGCTTCTTTTGTTTTCTTTGACACCTTAACGGACCAGTAACGTTTATCGGCAACCGGAGAAAATTGATAATCCCCGTCTGAACTTTGAAAGATAACCTTTTTAATGGTATCTGGGAAATTTTTATGGGACACCCGGTTTAATACTACATTCGCAACCAAGATTCGTCCCTTGATATCCTCGCTGCCTGCTTCTGCCTGAACGATTCTTTCCAGCATTTCTATTTCCTTATCCGTAACATCATAGACATATGCACCGTTTGCCTCTTTCGCTTCCTCCGATTTTTTAGTATCTTCGGTTTTTTTCTTTTTGTCGGAAGCGCTTTCTTTATTGTTCTTTGCTTTATCGGAAGTGCCAGCTTTGCTGTCCACTGCTTTATCAGAAGCGCTTTCCTTGCTGTCTGTCACTGTTTCATTCTTTACCGATAGGCTCTTGATGGAGCCATCCTTTTTCTCCGTATTTTTCTTGGAGTTTCCGGTTCCATCCTCTTCTACAGCCAGCATATCTTTATTATCGTTCAATTGCTTCTTTGTTTCTTTGATATCTCCGATCTGTTCCAGCAGCGTATCATACTCCTTAGCATTCATCGAACGGCCCAGCAGCCATATGATATCCCCGGAGGTGTCTGCCCCCGGCTGCACATTTTCTGAATTTAATATGGAAGCGCCAAAGCTGCAGCTCGCATACAATGCTTTTGCATTCGTATATTTTGCCTGAAGCTTTTCTGCCCGGAGATCTGCCAGCTTTTGATCCAGCTCTCCTTCTTCCAAGGTTTCCAGCGTTGCTTCATCAGTTTCATTTTTTATCCCTGCTGCTGCGGATTTGATGTTATAAAATACATCGGATCCGAGAAACAGCATAAAAATGGATAAAACGTATGCAATGATTACCATAAGAATACCATATCGGTTTTCATGCATTTTCCTCTTTTGAAGAAACGTATTTATTTTAGACATAATGCTTTCCTCTTTCCTTTGAAATTAATAAAATCTCAAAATTATAGTTTACATTTTATGGAATTGTTGGTAACGCTATGAGAATTATAGACACCCTCTTTTTATGTGTCAAGAACAAAGACCCATTTTCGTTATTTACACTGACACTATTTTTACTATTTTTTCCTTGTGTAGTAATATATAACAACATTTTTCGGATTAATTACGGCGTTCTGTGTCAATGTTGCACAATACTTTCTTAACACTTATTTAATAATTTATTAACTATTTTGTGCATTTTTTATATCATTTATACATATTCTACTGCCTTAGTATACTTTTTTATGTGTATTTTGTTTATTCTACTAGAATAGGATTTAATATTTAATTAATAATTTTCTTTTTATTGACATTAGATTACAATATATGTATCACCCCGTTTCAATCCTTCATTGCATTTTTAAAGAGTCTTTGCTATAGTGAATCACGGGGTGAAATTTTATGTTACCGGGCACTTATTTGGCTGTTAAGAAAAGCGGAAAGGTATATTACCGAGCATCGATTACCTATAGGGGAAAGCACATCAGCTTAGGCAGCTTCGGGACGGAGGAGGACGCCAGCCAGGCATACGTTCTTGCCAGCAAGGCGCTTGCCGATCCCGGCACATGGCAGATCGAGAGGTATCCCCATCCCTGTATCCTGCAGTTTCATAAATGGGTGGTCTTAATTAACTTCCGGGATAACAGCATCTATTTTAAAACCCCGATTTATCTAAAGAAGCAGTATTTTCTTTACTATATAGATCCGGATACTTGCTTAAAATTTTCCATTGACGATTTGTTCTATTATTCCAGACATAAGATTTTAAAACGGGGCGGTCATCTATTTGTTACCGAATACGGAATGCAGGTGAATATCCTCTCCCGCTATGGGATCAAAAGCTATGCGGTGGCGGATCGCGATTATTGCTTCGCCAATGGGGATCCTACGGATTTTACCTATGATAATATCCGTATCATTAACCGCTATTATGGGGTGACAAAAGAAATTCGAAATGGGAAGCCATTATTTACCGCGAAGGTACATATTAACGGCAACCATCTTATCGGACGGTATCCGTCGGAGGTGGAAGCTGCCATCGCTTATAACAAGGCAACCCTGCTATTAAAGAATAAGGGATTACAAAAAGAATTTTTACAGAATTACATTGAAGGAATGGATGCGATTACCTATGCTTCGGCTTTTCAGAAGATAAGAATCTCAAAGAGTTTACTGACTTATGCAGAAACCTTATAAATTATCATTCATTAGAACCTATTTTCTTGTAAATAATTCCAGAAATGTTAACAATGTTTTAAATTTCAAAAAACACTTACTCTTTTTAAAATATGTGTTATAATATAAGTATATTTTTTCTTCTTCCGTTTTCATAGTTTCGTAAATTGAAGCCATCGGTAATCTTACAGGTTCTTGATACAACCGGAATGTATCTGCCTGCTTATAAGATTGCCGGTGGCTCAATTTTTATTTATGCATTAATTTATCTCTGAAGTGAGTGTCGTAAGTCATTTAAAGATTTTGATAGGAATAGTACCTTCTATATATTCATGTACCTTGTTTTTATAGACTTATGACACTCATATCATCTCTGTATCCTGCTCTCTTTTGGGTTCATTTTCTAAGGTTACGATGAATTTCGTACCGTCAGTATCGCTCACTGCCTGAATGGTACCGCCGTGCATCTCAATTATGCTATGCGCGATCGCAAGACCCAGTCCGCTTCCTCCGGTTTCGCTGGACCTTGAGGTCTCCACCCGGTAGAAACGCTGAAATATCTTCTCTAAATCTGTCTCGGGTATCGGCTCTCCAAAGTTCGTAATCATTAGAATCACCCGTTCTGGCATCTTGTTTAAGTCGATCAGAATATTTTTTCCGAACTTTCCATACTTTATGGCATTGCTAATCAAATTGGCAAATGCTCTTGCCAATAGTTCCCCATCTGCCTTTATTACTGCTGCCGAGTGGTTCCTTGTAAAGGAATATTCCAGCCGGTATTCTTCAAAGCTTGGATAAAATTCATCCAGGAGCTGGTTAATCAGCTTCACCATATCCACTTCGTTAAAGGATGCCTTCACTTCCCCAAAATTGAATTTCGTATAGGTAAATAAATCTTCAATCAAATTCTCCAAGCGCAGCGATTTATTATATGCGATCTCTATGTATTTCCTCCGCGTCTCCAGGGAAAGCTCCCGGGAGGATACCAGATCGAGATACCCGATAATTGAGGTCAGCGGCGTGCGAAGATCGTGCGCAACGCTGGTTATCAGCTCATTTTTGGCATACTCGCTTCTGCGCTCATTTTCCATGATATCTTTGATATTGTCTGCCATCTCATTTAATTTATCTGCAATGAGTGCAAACTCATCCTCGTTCGTGATCGTTATGCGGTTGTTAAAGTTACCCTGGGAAATCTGGTTGATTCCTTCCGCTATCATTTTTATGTAGATTATAAATTTTCTCGTAAGAAGCAGAAAATAGGTTATGAACAGGACTATCCCCAGAGTACCAGTAACAATTGCTATTGCGATGGTTGAGGATTCCGACAGGAATCTTCTTTCTTCCCGAAAAAAGATGATAAAGACGCCGACATAAATGATTCCAATGGACAGCAGAGTATAGAGGAGGCTAAGTAAGCTATATAAGACAATTTCAAATCGAAAGCTCTTAAAGATATTATTGTTCAATTTTGTATCCTACTCCCCACACGGTTTTAATAATTTGTGACTTTCGGGAATCCATCTCGATTTTTTCACGAATTCTTCGAATATGTACCATTACCGTATTATTCGCTTCATATATTTTTTCATTCCATACCCGCTCGAATATCTCATCGGTGGAAAATACTCTTCCAACGTTACTTGCCAGCAGATATAAAATATCGAATTCAATCGGGGTAAGCTTGGCCTCTTTCCCATATGCAGTCACCTTATGGTTCTCCTTATTGATCGTCAGATGCGCCAGAGTAATTTCCTTATCTCTGTTTTCATCATGGGAGTTGGGATTAAGCTTCGTATACCTCCGCAGTTGGGATTTTACCCTTGCGGTCAATTCCAAGGGATTAAACGGTTTGATAACATAATCATCCGCTCCGGTTCCAAGACCGATAATCTTATCCAGATCTGTTGATTTTGCGCTTAGCATGATAATGGGAATCGTACTGCATTCCCGGATCTTCCTGCACATGGTAAGCCCATCCATGCCGGGCATCATAATATCAAGAATGACCAGCTTAATATCTTCTGTCTCAAGAAGCCTCAGTCCCTCCACCGCACTGTTCGCTTTCTGAACCGAATAGCCTTCGCTGATCAGATGGATTTCAACCAGATCTGCAATTTCCTTATCATCATCAACTACTAAAATACCAGCTTGTTCCATACCAATAACCATGCCTTCCTTCCAGGGCAAAATGAATGGATAGCAATTCACTTTCCTCTTTATTTCTGCGCATTAGAGTTTGGCTGCCGTACAGACAGAAATTCTGTGAAGAAACGTGGTTTTTCTTCTACTCCTGCCTTATATTTCTGCGCAGTTTTTTGCGTATCTTCCTATTATATATGCAGACTTTTCATAATTTTATCATAGATGCTGACTGAAATCATCAAATATTTTTTACAAATTGAATAACAACTTATTAATTTATACAAATAACCGGATATGGAAAGGAATTCTCATTTACATTTGTCCGCAGCCATGTTACAATACCATACGTGAGTAGCACAAATGGTCGCACCGATATGGTGAGGAAAGTCCGGGCTTCGCAGGGCAGGGTGCCGGATAACGTCCGGTGGAGGCGACTCCAAGGCTAGTGCAACAGAAATATACCGCCAATGAATCATTGGTAAGGATGGAAAGGTGGCTTAAGAGACCACCGCCCTTCTGGTAACAGGAGGGGCAGATGTAAACCCCACCCGAAGCAAAACCGAACGTAAAGCGATACGGCTGCCCGCCGTGCTTTAGGGTTGGTTGCGGAGTATAGGCGTAAGTTTATACTCGAGCCGTATGGTAACATGCGGTCAAGATAGATGACCATTCACGACATAACCCGGCTTATCGTGCTGCTCATACATTAAAACAACTCCCGCCAACGAATTCTTTCAAGATGGAATTGGACGGTACGGCCTCACTGGGAGCCCCTATGAAATAATCTAAGAATTTCAATAATCGTTTCGCTTCTACGTATTCTTTACTATTCCGGTCCACTCCAAATAGAATTGGTTCCGCATACTGCTTCAATACGGACAGCTCATAGATCAGAGCTGAATTAAACATAACATCCACGTCCTCCTGGAACGGAAATATATTTTCTTCCTCTCCCTTTCGTACCGATGGCCACATGGCTATGGTTGCCTGTGCGGAAGCTCCTCTTGTTCTTGCATCCCGTACCATTCTTCGAATCAATCTGCCATCCGTCGTAGGTATCCGGTTATGCTCATCAATATTCAGCTGCGTTAATGCGCTGATATATATCTTATATTTGCTCTCTCTGGGCAGGGAATAGGACAGCTGATCATTAAGTCCATGAATTCCTTCGATAACAAGGATATCCTCCGGTCCTAATTTTAGATAATTTCCCTTATACTCTCTTTTACCAGATATAAAGTTAAAATACGGAAGATCCACTTCCTCTCCGTTCATCAGCTTGGTCATATCCTCGTTAAATTGCTTTAAATCAATGGCATACAAACTTTCAAAGTTATAATTGCCGTGTTCATCCTTTGGTGTCAATTCCCTTTCCACGAAATAGTTATCAATAGCGATCGGATGCGGCTTTCTTCCGTGCGCTTTTAATTGAATCGATAACCGATGGGAAAATGTCGTTTTGCCGGAGGAGGAAGGTCCGGCGATCATGATAAATTTTTTATCGCTCTCTTTCGCAATGGACTGCGCAATATCGCTTATTTTCTTTTCCTGCAGTGCCTCCTGCACCAGTATTAATTCGTTCATTTTTCCCTGGGATATGGCATCGTTTAACGCTCCGACATTGGGTAGATCAAGCATCTTCGCCCACTGGTTGGATTCCACCAAGGTATAAAAAAGCTTCGGCTTCGGCACAAACGGATGTACCTTTGTTGGCTCCGTCCTTCCCGGTAAAAGAAGCAGGAAGCCGTCCTCACACATCTCCAAATCAAAATATTGCAGCATTCCCGTACTCGGGGGCATATACCCATAGTAGTAGTCCTCAAAACCATCGAGGCTATAGATGTTCGCCTTAGATACACGGCGGTACCGAAATAATTTTTCCTTATCATACATCCGGTATTGACGGAACAGCTCCATTGCATCATCCGTTCCTACGCTTCGCTTGATAAACGGGAGATCTCTGGCAATCAGCTCCTGCATCTTTCCCTTTACCGCCTGGATATGCTTCTGCGACAGAGAAATCGTTCCCCTATAATTACAGTATAAGCCATTACCAAGCGAATACTCGATCGAAACCTTCTCAATATTCTCCGCACCGATTTCCCCATAGAATGCTTTCAGCATCACAAGTATCATACCGCGCACATAGGTCTTGTGCCCGGCATCCTCCGTTGTAGTAACAAAACGCAGGGAGCAGTCCTTCTTCACCGTCTTAAACAGCTCATGCAATTTATTGTTTACAAAAGCCAATATAATATCATGGTCATAATCCTTCTGAAAATCCTTACTAATCTCGAGCAAAGTCGTGTTAACAGGATATTCAAAGATAGTATTATTAATTTCAACCTTTACCTTTTCGTTCATTGGGAAACCTCACTTTCTTTTATTTTTCTAATCGAAATTAATTTTTCTTTTTCATTATTTCCGAAAGCTTACGATCCTAACCCTTTCCTATAATACCCAAGTGCCATGTCCATCCGTTCCAGCATTTCCTTCACTTCTCTCTGCCTTTCCAGAGAATTCTCCGTCGGTTCCTCTTCCAGAGCTTTTAATATGGTTCGGCACCGCTGCTCTTCCTTCCATAAGAACTCCCGTAATACCGGATTCCTCCGTTCCAGGAGCAGTCTTCCAAAATAATCATGCTCTTCTCCTACCGGTTCGTAAGACTGCTTGTCTGCAACAAAGGCATTCGCTTCTGCCCTCATCATAACATAATATTTACCGTCTTCCTTCATCATATTCTCTTCGGTAATCGTAAAACCCATCTCCCTGACTGCCCTTCGAACCAGATGGATCTCGGATTGGGGCTGTAATATAAGCTCCTTCAGGGATTTCGTCACGTCCATATACCGGGTTAGAATCTGAATGGTAAGTCCGCCTCCCATACCGGCGATCAGCACTGCATCCGCTTCCCCGGCATTTAATTTCTCTAACCCGTCGGATCTTCGTGTTTCGATCCGCCCCGCATAACCATATTTCTTTATATTTTCTTTCGCCCGGTCAATTGGTCCCTGATTGACGTCCATGGCAATGACATGGGGCGATATTTTATGTTCTACCAGATAAATTGAAATATACGCATGGTCGCAGCCGATGTCAGCTACCCGGTTTCCCGGGGTAACCAGATCTGCCACAGCCTGCAGTCGATTTGATAAATGCATTTTCCCTTTGCCAGCCTCTCTGTATTCCTTCTAATGTCTTGAAGAATAGCTGCTTTTGCTATTCTTTCGAAGTCTTGCAGTTCTTGCAAGACTTTACCTATATTATATCATGAACAAATAACATGTTCATGATCTTGGCACTTCACTCGCAAAAAATTACAAGCAAGCTTGTATTTCCTCATTCCGTTTGTATTATATCATGAGTAAAGAACACTCATGATCTTTGGCTCCGATCGCATATTACAAGCAAGCTTGTAAATGCTCACTACGCCTTTATTATATCATGTTCTGACATTTACTTCTATTCTATCATGATTGATTCGAGTGCCAAAAGCCTTCCTAACAAATCGGCTTCATCAATTTGCACAAATCAAGGTAAAACTTAAGTAATAGGAAAACAATATTTTAATGAGCAACTGTTTGAAGCCGTTGGTACTTAGATCCACGTATTTTGTGGTTTTATGTACCATTACATACTTCAATCCAAGTACTGCGTTTTTTGCAGTGCTTTGGGAGCAATGTGTTGCGAATG
>SVEA01000021.1 GCA_015057615.1 Lachnospiraceae bacterium
CTGGCAGCCTGCCACTGCTATCTAAATCCATAAAAACTATGAAAAAGCTTCATAGGGGGGGATTGTTGCGTCTTTTTGCTAACAAAGAGACGTTTTCATAATAAAAGCTAATGTATGCTATTAACTTCATCAATTTGCACAATTTATGTATTGATAAGTAATATAAAACAAATTTTATTCGCAACACATTGTTCTCAAAGTGCTGCATAAAACGCAACGCAAAGCATTGCCAAAAACGCAATACTTGGATTGAAGTACGTAATGGTACATAAGACCACAAAATACGTGATCTAAGTACCAACGACTTCAAACAGTTGCGTATTAAAATATTGTTTCCTATTACTTAAGTTTTACCTTGTTTTGTACAAATTGGTGAAGACGATTTGTTAAGAAGGCTTTTGACTCTCAAAATGGAAATGGCGCTATGAAGGGGATGCCTAAAACAGAGATAAAGAGGAAGAGGATAAATTTATGGACGTTCAAGTGTTGACCGAATATTTTCAACGATATGGTGCTGTTGTAATTTTCGTTATTGTATTTTTAGAGTATCTGAATTTGCCGGGATTTCCTTCAGGAGTGGTAATGCCGCTCGCCGGAATCTGGGCTTACCAAGGGAATATCGGATTTATTACGGCACTTACCCTATCGGTAATTGCAGGACTTTGCGGCAGCTGGGTTTTGTATTTTGCAGGATGGTACGGCGGGGATTTTGTTTTAAAGAAGTATGTTAAGAAGTTTCCAAAGCAGAAGGAAATCATTGACAAAACCATAGAGCGGGTACGTACGAAAGGGTATCTCGGTATCTTTGTCGGAAAGCTGATACCGGTCCTGCGCACCATAATTTCCATTCCTGCCGGTGTCCTAAAAGTGAAGTTTACAGGGTATACGATTGCTTCTACGCTGGGAATTCTGGTATGGAATTTTGTTTTTGTGGGAGCAGGCTATCTATTTGGTGAAACGGTTCTGGAAATATTAGCGTAGAGGGAAAAAGGAGGAGTTCCATGCGTATTGCGATGTTAACAAACAACTACAAACCATTTGTCGGCGGGGTTCCAATTTCGATTGAAAGGCTTTCTGCGGGACTGAGAAGCCTGGGACACGAGGTATATATCTTTGCTCCAAGCTATGAGGGTGAGACCGAGGAGCCCTATGTGATCCGCTACCGTTCCAGAAGGAAAAAGATGGGTGGAAAAATTGTGGTACCAGATTTCTTAGACCAATCGATCGAAGAAAAATTTGCAGTTTATTCCTTTGATGTTATTCATGTACATCATCCCATGCTTATGGGGTATACCGCACAGTATCTGGGTAAGAAGTACAACATTCCGGTGGTATTTACCTATCATACCAGATATGAACAATACCTTCATTATTTTAAACCATTTGATTTCCTGCAGAGACGTTGCAGCAGAGAGAAGCATAACCGCATCCGGGGATTGGAAAGAAAACTTCTCTATGGAAGTGAAAAGCTTGTAGCAGCTCATAACCGCTTGTTTACGAACCGGTGCAGTCTAGTATTGGCGCCAACCCTAAGCATGAAGCAGTATTTGGAGGAGCAGGGAACAACAACGAATGTGGAAATCGTTCCAACCGGACTGCTGGAAGAGGACTTTGAATATGAACCGGGGAAAGCAGAGCAGCTTCGTAAACAATACTTGAAGGGAAAAAAGTATTTGTTCTGTACCGTGTCCCGTCTTGGGAAGGAAAAGAATATTCCTTTTCTTTTGGAAGGTTTAGCTAAGTTTAAAGAAAATAAGGGAGATTGTTTTCGGTTCCTTCTGATTGGGGATGGAAATGAAAAGGAAGAACTTAAGGAGGAAGCAGTAAGGCTGGGCTTGGAGGATAATGTGATTTTCTGCGGATGTATCGAGCATTCAGTCATTCGTAATTACTGCCGGGCATGCGATTTATTTCTGTTTGCATCCAGATCCGAGACACAGGGAATTGTATTATTAGAAGCCATGGCAGCTGGTCTGCCGGTGGTAGGGGTAAAAGCCACTGGTACCAGTGATGTGGTAAGAGACGGATGGAATGGCTATCTCACCGAACTGGATGTGAATGCATGGGAACGTAAGCTAGAGCTTATCTTAGAAAAGGAGAGCCAAAAGGAATGGATGGCCGAAAACTCCATCGCTGAAGCAAAAAGATACCGATCTCGTAATGTTTCCGAAAAGGTGGAACGGCTGTATCAAAATATACTATTTTATCAGAGAATGGAGCAGGGATATGAAAACAGGATTATTTAGGCCGCTGCCTTATATCTTTCGAGCTTATCTAAGTCTGGTAGCAGCAACCGGAAGCCTTGCGATTGTCCATGAAAATCGAATACGTACCAATACCATGCTGGGGTATTGGCACGGGGATAGCTGTTGTATGCAGTTAGTCTTAAGAAAAATAGCGAAAAAGCAGGATCGGCTTCATGTTATTGTTACAGCTGATAAAAGAGGAGATGTTATTGAGAAAATGATTACCCCTTATAAAGCCAAAGCACTCCGGCTTCCCGACGGCTTAAAGATGCGCCCGTTTTTTAAAGAGCTGCTGACGTTTGCAAAAACGGAGGAAGGGATTCTTGCGGCTGCACTGGATGGTCCCCTGGGTCCAAGGCATGAGCCAAAGAGGCTGCTCTTTCTTCTTGCCTCGGAGGCACAAAAGCCAGTGATCTGTGTCCATTTTCAATATAAACGCATAATACGGTTAAAGCGTCGCTGGGATCAGTATGTAATCCCTCTGCCATTCTGCAAAATCACAGCGGTCATTGAGGAGCTGGGTACCATTACAAAGGCTGATTTAAAGCATTTTGATAGGCTTTCCGATCGATATAGTGTATAATGAATGGAAAAACAGAAATAGTGAATTGGAACAGAATTCAGTTTGGGATGGAGGAAGTATGAACTCTTATCATATCTTAGTTGTAGAGGATGACAAGGAAATATTAGATGGAATAGGAATTTATTTGAAAAACCAAGGCTATACCGTATTTAAAGCATCCAATGGAATCGAAGGGCTGGAGCTGATTCAAAAAGAAGAGATTCATCTCGCAATCGTTGACCTCATGATGCCGAAAATGGATGGTTTGACCATGACGATGCGGCTACGTGAGCATTATGAATTTCCGGTGATCATGCTGACTGCAAAATCCGAGGAAATCGATAAAGTAACCGGTTTGAATATAGGAGCGGACGATTATGTGACGAAACCCTTCACGCCGATGGAACTGCTGGCAAGGGTCAATTCCCATCTTCGGCGCTACTGTAAATATTTGAACATGTCGGATCAAGTAGAGGAAAATGTATATGTGATCGGAGGCCTTGAGCTTAACGAGAATACGGTTCAGGTCAGCGTGGATGGAAATCCGGTGAAGATGACACCACTGGAATTTAAAATACTTGCCTTACTGATGAAGTACCCCGGGCAGGTGTTTTCTGCGGATGAAATCTATGAAAAGGTATGGAATGAACGGCCAGTGGGAACGGATACCATTATGGTCCATGTTAGAAATATCCGAGAAAAAATTGAAATTGACCCAAAAAATCCAAAATATCTAAAGGTGGTGTGGGGTGTTGGATACAAAATTGAAAAACAGTCATCAAAGTAGAGCGTTTGGCGTTCTGTTCAGTTTGCTGATTCTTGCATTTATTTCTGCCTGTATAATTGCTTCCTATCCGCTTCTGAGGAAGAATACACAGCTTATGATGAAGAATGAAAAATCTAAAAGAGAGACCATGCTCGAGGAGGATAAAGAAAAATATAAAAGTTATTTTATTAAAACCCTGCTTCAAAGTAATTATGTCTTGTCTTGGAGTAATATCGAGCAGAATGCAGATAGCAGTGTGGTTCCTTCCCAGATTTTTTTAACGAAGGATCTACAGGAGATATCCTATTCGGATGATTTTTATCTTGAAAAGGAGGCTTTTGTAGACCAGTTTAACAATGTGATGGAAGAGTGGTATTACCGGTTTTATTTCATAACTTTAAAAGAATATGCTTCCTTTCAATATTATCTGGTCGATCATAAATCGGGTAATACGCTGACCAATACGATTAAGCCACTCTCCCTATTACAGCAGGATACGGCGGAAGCACAGAAACTGAGAGCGTCCTATCCGTTCTATATCGTTTTTCAATACGGGGAGGATGGAAGCCTGCAGATTCTGGATTATGCAGGTCTGGATCAGGCAAAGATTGATGAATATAAATTAATGGAATTAAATAAAACAGAAATTCAGGACGATCTCGATAACTGGCATCAGTATAAGGATAGAGTAAAGCCACCTTCGGATGTTACGATTATCTACGCTTCCAATTTGGAAGAATTCTATCTGTCGGATAATATGAAGGGATACTTGGATCCTCAGTATTACTTTAGCGAGGCAGGCTTTCTATATGCATATAGTATTGCATTTGTCTGTGTGTTTTTATTAGCAATGCTGCTTCCATTAAAAAAGTCCTGGAAAATCGGGAGTGGATTAGCCGCGAGGATTCCAATGGAAATCAGCTTAGCAGGCATTATGGTTTCCATTGCTTTCTATGGCGGGATGCTACCTATGGCATGGGAGACGATTACTGGATATTTTATTTGCAATCCCGAATATACGATCATTCCAAGAAAACTTTTAAATGTCCTGGATTACTGTGTTAATTATATCGCATGGATGGCTGTCTTAGTAATCCTGTACCTGTGTTTCCTATCGATACGTCAGGTCTTTACCTTAGGATTGATACGCTATCTGAAGGAAAAGACATTGACCGGAAGAATGCTACGGTGGCTCATACGAAAAATAAAGAAACTGTTCCGATCCCTAGGTGAAATCGATTTATCGGAGCCCTCGAACAAATATATTATGAAAGTATTAGCGGTTAATTTTGTTATCTTACTCATTTTATGCAGTATATGGTTCCTTGGGATTGCTATTCTAATCCCATACACGATTCTGCTATTCTTTATTATAAAAAGATACATGGACGATATTAAGAAGAAATATGCGATCCTTCTGAAGGCAACCAGCAAAATTGCGGATGGCAATCTGGAAGGAACCATCAAGGAAGACTTAGGGGTATTTAATCCGCTAAAAGATGAGCTTACCAAGGTGCAAAGAGGATTTAAAATAGCGGTAGAGGAAGAAATAAAGAGCCAGCGGCTAAAAACGGATCTGATTACGAATGTTTCCCATGATTTGAAGACACCGCTTACAGCGATCATTACCTATATTAACTTATTAAAAGAGGAAAATATCTCAGAGGAGGATCGCAAATCCTATATTAAGACCTTGGATAATAAATCACAACGCTTAAAGCGGCTGATCGAGGATTTATTTGAAGTGAGCAAAGCCTCCAGTAATAATGTTACGATAAACCTGGTAGAGGTCGATCTGGTGAATCTAATCCAGCAGGTACTCTTGGAGCTGGATGATAAGATTGTAGAATCGGAAGTGGAATTTCGCTTTCATCCGCCAGTGGATAAGGTTGTACTTTTCCTGGACAGCGAGAAGACCTACCGGATTTTTGAAAATCTTATTATTAATATAACAAAATATGCAATGCCGCATTCCCGGGCTTATATTGACATCACCAGGGAGAAGGATATTGTTAAAATTATATTAAAAAATGTATCGATATCGGAGCTGGAGTTTAATTCAGAGGAGATCAGTGAACGGTTTGTACGAGGGGATCAGGCAAGGAATACGGAAGGCTCGGGACTTGGTCTTGCCATCGTGAAAAGCTTTGTGGAATTACAGGGCGGCAAGTTTAGGATCCAGACCGATGGGGATTTATTTAAGGCAATGATTCAATGGAAAGTGATAAATAAGGACAATGACGATCCGGATAAGGAAAATTTGCTTGGTTTAAAAAACGAAAAATGATATAATTGAATTAAGTTTCAAAAGCCGATTTATAATATTGACTACATCAATTTGCACAATTTATGCATGGATAAGTAATAGAAAACATATTTCATTCGCAACACATTACTCCCCAAGTACTGCAAAAACGCAGTACTTGGATTAAAGTACGCAATGGTATATAAGACCACAAATTACGTGATCTAAGTACCAACGACTTCAAACAGCTGCTCATTAAAATATGGTTCCTATTACTTGAATTTTTCCTTGGTTTGTGCAAAGTGAAGAAGACTATTTGCTAGGAAGGCTTTTGACTCTTAAATCATTATTAGTACATTGTCGTAAGATATCATAGGGATTAGAACAGAGGAGGGAAGCGGTCTCCTGGAAAGACGAGTTTCAGTTTCTTTGACCGCATTGTTATATGAAGAATGTTGTACTCATTGGAATGCCGGGTGCCGGTAAAAGCACGGTAGGAGTTATTTTGGCAAAGGTTTTAGGCTACCGTTTCATCGATTCAGACTTACTGATTCAGGAACAGGAAGGATGCCTGCTAAAAGATATTATAGAGACGAAAGGTACGGAAGGATTTCGTGCAATTGAAAATCAGGTAAATTGTAATATTCATACGAAGCGTTCCGTGATTGCTACCGGAGGAAGTATTATATACTGCCAGGAGGCAATGGAGCATTTAAGAAACATTGGCGTTGTTGTTTATATCCAATTAGATTATGAAATAATCAAAGACCGCCTTGGCAACATCCGTCAAAGAGGGGTTGTATTTCGGGAAGGTCAGACATTAGAATCGCTCTACGAAGAGCGCTGTCCTCTCTATGAAAAGTATGCGCATATAACGGTGGACGGTAAAAATATGGGTGTAGAAGAGTTGATGGAAAAGATTGTAGATGCAGTGAAAGATCGGCTATAAAGAGGCTGTTGCAATAATGGCTGCGAATTGATACAAGGAGGTCTGTGTGTGAAGGAAAGTCACAGACCTCCTTGTGTTTTTTGTATTATGTTATAACAGCCCCGCCGAGTGAGATTTCCCGTTCGTATTTTGCTCCTATGATTTAATCGGTAAGCTCTTTACCGGAGGATTTCAGAAGCTTGCCTCTAAGATACGAACAGCTTCCTCCAGACCTTCCCGGTCTGTGGCGTCAAACCTGCCGATGCTTGGACTGTCAATATCTAAAACACCGATAATCCTGCCATCCTTACGGATCGGAATTACAATTTCCGAATTGGATGCGCAGTCACATGCGATATGTCCCGGAAATGCATGAACATCAGCCACCAGCTGCGTTCTTCCTTCGGATACAGCGGTACCGCAGACGCCTCTGCCAACCGGGATATGGGTGCATGCCGGCTTCCCCTGGAAGGGACCGAGATGTAATACGTTTTCTTCCAGCAAATAAAAACCCACCCAGTTAATATCTTTCAGTGCCAGATTAAGCAGAGAGGACACATTGCTTAAGTTGGAAATCAGGTAAAACTCATTTTCCAGCAATGCTATCATCTGCGCATGAAGCAACTGATAGCACTCTTTCTTATCGTTTGGATATATTGAATCTAATTCCTGCATATTATTTCCCTTTGCTATTACTTTTCTATTTAAATAATCGATTTAGTTTCTCTTTTATGTGCTTGTTACGATGGTCGGTGGCTTCGTTATCCTTTTGTACCATCTCATTCGAATCCAGTACTAAGCAATCTCCTTCTTTGCAATCTAGGGGCAGCCTATATTTTGGTATTTTAACCATGGATTTATCATCCACTTCACATATTGCGTAGGCGCCCTCAAATCGGTCAATAATTAATTTAGTCATAACTTTTCCTCCATCCAGTTGTTTAAAACAAGCCTTTATTTATCGCTTATGAAATCTTCTTCGGATACCACATATTCATGGGCATTGACGGAAATGTGCCTTCCATCGGAAGTGAATACTACGGTACCTTGCAAATCGGTACGATATATCTTGATGCTGCGGTCGAACATTTCTTGAAGTATTTCCACATGCGGATGACCGTATTCGTTGCCTGCTCCTGCACAGATAACAGCATATTCAGGGTTTACGGCATCGAGAAAATCACTGCTGCTACTGGTTGAAGAACCATGATGTCCCAGCTTGAGAACATCGGCGGATAAATCAAATCCGTTCTTTAACATCTCATTTTCAGCGAGCTTCTCAGCATCCCCGGTAAACAAGAAGGAATTGTTCCCATGCTCCAATTTAATTCCCACACTATAATTGTTTAAATTCTCATACTCCTCCGAATTGGGTGCGATGATCGTAAAGGTTGCCGATCCTAAGGAATAAGTGTCCCCAACCTGTGGCTTTGTAAGCTGCTTACCCGCGGCTTCTACCGCATCTAAAACATCTTCAAAGGTTTTCGTAGTATGGGCAACCGGCGGTAAAATAATAGTTTCTGCCGGAATGGAATTAATTACGGTATCTAAGCCTCCGATATGATCACTGTGAGGATGTGTGCCGATAACATAATCCAGACGGTCGATATCTTGGGATTGCAGATATTTTACCACCGTATTTCCCTGATTATTTTCTCCAGCATCAATCAGCATGGCAGAATCATTAATTTCTACCAAGATAGAATCCCCCTGCCCTACATCAATAAAATGGACTTCCAGAATATTGGAATCATTATAATTACTATTATGTACCTCCTGTTTTCCATTATCGGGATTTGCAAAATATTGGTTTACGAATAAAGAGAATAGTGCCAGTAAGGTTAACCCGCTGACACGGCCCAGGATGTGTTTACGTTTCATGCTTCTCTCTCCTTATTGATAGGGTTATACATAAATTATGTTACCCTACTATTATATCGGCATACAGGAAAGATTACAATTGCCTATATTATTTTTTGTTGCTTACAGGAGAATTTAACTGACAATTTCGTTTTGCTTTTTACGGAAAGTCCCCAGGTAAAATGTAGAATAATAAGGACGGAAAGATATTTGTTGGAATTCTCTAACCTATGCTATACTAAGGATAAAAGAGAGTTTAATGCTGTGCAGAAATGAGGTGAAATAATGAGATTATTTACTGCGATAACATTTTCAGAGGAAATGAAGAATTCATTATATCATAGTATTAAAGAACTACAGCATTATGCATTAAGTGGCAATTATACCTTAAAGGAGAATCTTCACCTTACATTAAATTTTATCGGAGAAACCGGCCGAACGGAAGCAGTAAAGGAAGCGATGGAGCAGGCGGTATATAAAGCAGGCAGAAGGCGTTTCCTTCTGTCAACCGGGGAGCTTGGCAGGTTTAAGCGCAGAGAGGGAGATATCTACTGGATCGGTGTAAACAAGGACCCTTCGCTGCTGCTTCTGCAAAAGGAGCTTGCCAGAGAGCTTAAAAAAGAGGGTTTTACATTGGAGGATCGTGAATTTCAGCCGCATCTTACGTTAGGAAGAAAGGTGATTATGGGTAAGGATTTTGACCGGACAGCTATGGAGCGAAGCCTGCCGCCGGAAGCAATGGAAGTAACGAAAATCAGTTTGATGAAATCGGAACGAATAAAGGGTAGATTGACATATACGGAGATCTATCATATTGATCTGGAATAGACACGGGTGTGCCCAGCATGGGCGTTAGGGTGATTGGAGGATAAGAATTTTGAAAATATTAGTTGATGCGGATGCATGTCCGGTAAAGGAAATTATAGAGGAGATCGCGCTGCAGCTTGGCATACCGGTAATCATGCTGATTGATACAAGTCATATTCTGCACTCCGATTACAGTGAGATCGTCTCTGTCAGCCAGGCACCGGATGCCGTTGATTTTGCCTTAATTAATCGAACTAATAAAGGCGATATTGTGGTAACGCAGGACTATGGAGTCGGGGCGATGGCGCTTGGGAAGGGAGCGTATGCAATTCATCCTAGCGGCAGAAGCTATACGAATTACAATATTGATATTATGCTAATGGAGCGGGATATTGCGAAAAAGCGCCGCAGAGCCGGAGAGCGGGTGGGAAAGCGTGCCAAGAAGAGGACGCCCGTTCAGGATAAGCAATTTGCGGATGCATTCTATAAGCTGTGCAGGAAAGCAAAGGAGCTGGAAGCTGGATTGTAATGACCTTGGATATGAGGCTTGTTACCAATCGTTTCCTTAGTTATCAGAATATAGAACAAACATTCGAAAAAGTGTTGATTTTAAAATATAGATATGCTATAATTACAAGCATTAATCAGAAGAAATATACGGTATATTTTTATAAATGCAGCAGGAAGGAAGTTATGGTATGGAATTTAAACTGGTATCAGAATATGAGCCTACCGGAGACCAGCCAGAGGCGATAAAATCGTTGGTAGAGGGCTTTCGGGAAGGTAATCAATGTCAGACACTGCTTGGTGTTACCGGTTCCGGTAAAACCTTTACTATGGCAAATGTCATTGCACAGATTCAAAAACCCACGTTAGTCATAGCACATAACAAGACTTTGGCTGCCCAGTTATATGGTGAGTTCAAAGAATTCTTTCCGGAAAATGCAGTGGAATATTTTGTGAGCTACTATGATTACTATCAACCGGAAGCCTATGTACCATCGACGGACACGTATATCGAGAAGGATTCGGCGATTAACGATGAGATCGATAAGCTTCGACATTCTGCTACGGCGGCTCTGACGGAGCGGAAGGATGTTATTATCGTTGCCAGTGTTTCCTGTATCTATGGTTTGGGTAGCCCGATCGACTACCAGAACATGGTTCTGTCCCTCCGTCCCGGTATGACGAAGGAGCGGGATGAGGTGCTTCGAAAGCTGATTGATATCCAATATTCAAGAAATGATATGGATTTTAAGAGAGGAACCTTTCGTGTCCGCGGGGATGTCGTAGAGATCTTTCCTGCATCCTCCGCCGATACGGCTGTTCGTGTGGAATTCTTCGGGGATGAGGTGGACCGGATTTTAGAAATTGATGTGCTAACCGGCGAGATAAAAAGCAAACTGGAGCATATTGCTATTTTTCCTGCATCGCATTATGTAGTAGCTCCCGATAAGCTAGAGGCTGCGATTAAGAATATTGAGATCGAACTGGAAGAAAGAGTCCGCTATTTTAAGAGTGAGGACAAGCTGTTAGAGGCACAGAGGATTTCAGAGAGAACGAATTTTGATATCGAAATGATGCGCGAGACCGGTTTTTGCTCTGGGATCGAGAACTACTCCAGGCATTTGACAGGTCTGGAGCCGGGCTGCCCTCCCCATACGCTGATGGATTATTTTCCGGAAGATTTCATGATTTTCGTTGACGAGTCCCATATTACGATCCCGCAGATCCGAGGAATGTTTGCCGGGGACCGATCCAGAAAGCAGACCTTGGTTAACTATGGCTTCCGCCTGCCTTCTGCCTTGGACAACCGCCCCTTGAATTTTACGGAGTTTGAAAGTAAGATCAGCCAGATTCTATGTGTATCTGCGACACCGTCGGTCTATGAAGGCGATCATGAATTGCTGCGGGTAGAGCAGGTGATACGTCCTACCGGACTATTGGATCCGGAGGTTACCGTAAAACCAGTCGAGGGGCAGATCGACGACCTGCTTAGTGAGATTCATAAGGAGCTGGAGAAGAAGAGTAAAGTACTCGTTACTACGTTAACGAAACGAATGGCAGAGGATTTGACTGCATATCTCAGAGAGGTTGGAATTCGGGTAAAATACCTGCATTCGGATATTGATACCCTGGAACGTTCGGAGATTATTCGTGATATGCGTATGGATCTCTTTGACGTATTGGTGGGAATCAACCTGCTTCGGGAGGGACTTGATATTCCGGAGGTCGGACTGGTAGCGATTCTGGATGCCGATAAGGAAGGCTTCTTACGCTCGGAGACCTCCCTCATTCAGACAATCGGCCGTGCGGCACGAAATGCAGGCGGAAGGGTAGTCATGTATGCCGACCACATGACGGATTCCATGAAGAAAGCGATCTCGGAGACAAACCGAAGAAGGAAGATCCAGCAGGCTTATAATGAAGCCCATAAAATTACACCGACGACCATCCAGAAGAAGGTTCGGGATCTGATCAGTATTTCAAAACGGGTAGAGGCAAAACCGGAAGATATGGAGAAGGATTTAGAGTCCATGTCGCATAAGGAGCTGGAGGCGCTGGTGAAGAAAATTACAAAGCAGATGCATACGGCAGCAGCGGAACTTAACTTTGAAATGGCAGCAGAGCTAAGAGATAAGATGATGGAAATCAAGAAACACCTGCTTGCTACAGAATAGATCGGAATAGAGTTTTGTGGAGTCATTACTTTATAAAACAAGGGTTAGGATAATTATAGCAAAGGAACTAGAAAAGGTAAAAAAGTAAAAGATTTAAAAATCTTTCTCAACGTGAATGTTAATTCACGTGGCAAGTTTGTGTCTGCGCTGCATCTACAAACTTGTTTATGCGTATTGTCTCGTAAACGAGCCAACAAAGGATGTGTAGAAACGGGGTAAATCATGGCAGATAAAAAACACTATATAAGAATACGGGGAGCGAAGGAAAATAATTTAAAGAATGTCAGTTTAGATATTCCCAGAGATCAGTTCGTTGTACTGACCGGCCTATCTGGTTCCGGTAAATCTTCCCTCGCATTCGATACTATTTATGCGGAAGGACAAAGGCGTTATATGGAATCTCTGTCCTCCTATGCAAGGATGTTTCTTGGTCAAATGGAGAAACCGAATGTAGAAAGCATTGAAGGGCTGCCCCCTGCGATCTCCATCGATCAGAAATCAACGAATCGTAATCCACGCTCCACGGTAGGTACCGTTACGGAGATTTATGACTATTTTCGATTGCTGTATGCAAGAATTGGTATTCCCCATTGTCCGGAATGCGGCAAGGAAATTAAAAGGCAGACAGTCGATCAGATGGTAGATGAAATCATGGCGCTGCCTCAGGGTACCAAGATTCAGCTGCTTGCACCAGTGGTTCGGGGACGTAAAGGGGAGCATGCGAAGCTGTTCGAACAGGCAAAGCGCAGCGGTTATGTTCGTGTCCGGGTGGATGGTAATATTTATGATCTATCGGAAGAAATCAAGTTGGAGAAAAACATAAAGCATAACATCGAGATTATCATTGACCGTTTGGTGATAAAGGAAGGAATCGAGAACCGATTGACCGATTCCATCGAGACCGTTCTTAAGCTGGCAGAGGGGCTGCTGGTTGTTGATGTCATTGGAGGAAAACCCATATCCTTAAGCCAGAACTTTTCCTGTCCGGATTGCGGTATTAGCATCGATGAGATAGAGCCGAGAATCTTCTCCTTTAATAATCCTTTCGGCGCCTGTCCGGAATGCCACGGAATTGGTATTAAGATGGAATTTGACGAGGAGCTTCTTGTTCCGGAGAAGGATAAGAGCATTATTGATGGTGCAGTTGCAGCTCCAGGCTGGCAGTCTGTTAAGGATAAAGGCAGCTATACTAGGGCGATCATGGAGGCTCTGGCTAAGGAATACAAATTTGATTTAAATACACCGTATGAAAAGCTTCCGGCAAAAATCCACCATATGTTTATCCACGGAACCGATGGCAAGTCGGTTAAGGTGCATTACCGTGGGCAGCGGGGCGTTGGAGTATATGATGTTGCCTTCGAGGGACTCATTCGTAATGTGGAGCGCCGCTATCGGGAGACAAGCTCGGACGTTATAAAGCAGGAATATGAAACCTTCATGCGGACGACTCCCTGTAAGGAATGTAACGGCAAGCGTCTTCGTAAGGAAGCTTTGGCGGTGACCGTCGGAGATAAAAGTATTTCAGATGTAACGGAGTACCCCATTTGCGATCTAAAGGTTTTTATGGATCATCTGCAACTAACACCGATGCAGCTTACGATTGGCGAATTAGTATTAAGAGAGATTCGGGCACGACTGAAGTTCTTGATCGATGTCGGCCTTGATTATCTGACCTTAGCTAGAACAACGGGGACCTTATCCGGCGGAGAAGCACAGCGGATTCGGCTTGCAACACAGATTGGCTCCGGTCTTGTCGGGGTTGCTTACATTCTGGATGAGCCAAGTATCGGACTACATCAGCGGGATAATAACCGGTTACTGCATGCTCTGAAAAACTTGAAGGATCTTGGCAATACTCTGATTGTCGTAGAGCATGATGAGGATACAATGTATGCTGCGGATTATATCGTTGATGTCGGTCCCGGCGCAGGGGAGCATGGCGGCGAGATCGTTGCAGAGGGTACTGTGGAAGATATTATGAAAACAAAGGGATCCATAACCGGTGCTTATCTAAGCGGTAAAATTAAGATTCCGGTTCCCAAGGAAAGAAGAAAACCTACCGGATTTCTAACCATTGTCGGTGCAGCGGAGAATAACCTGAAAAATATCAAGGTTGATATTCCGCTCGGTGTAATGACCTGTGTAACCGGAGTATCCGGTTCCGGCAAAAGCTCTCTGGTCAATGAAATATTGTATAAGAGGCTTGCCAGAGATTTGAATCGTGCCCGCACCATACCCGGTAAACATAAGGAGATTCGTGGAATCGAGCAGCTTGATAAGGTAATTAATATTGATCAGTCACCGATTGGAAGAACGCCAAGGTCCAATCCTGCAACCTACACCGGTATGTTTGACCAGATAAGAGATTTGTTTGCAGCGACACAGGATGCAAAGATGCGAGGCTATAAGAAAGGACGTTTCAGCTTCAATGTAAAGGGCGGAAGATGTGAAGCCTGCAGCGGTGATGGTATCATAAAGATCGAGATGAATTTCTTGCCGGATATCTATGTGCCCTGTGAAGTATGCGGCGGCAAGCGGTACAACCGGGAGACCCTCGAGGTACGGTATAAAGGCAAAACAATTTATGATGTACTTAATATGACCGTAGAGGAAGCTCTGCGATTCTTTGAGAATGTTCCATCCGTTCATAAAAAATTGCAAACCCTCTATGACGTAGGATTATCCTATATGAGATTAGGACATCCTTCCACCTCCATGTCCGGCGGTGAGGCACAAAGAATCAAGCTTGCCACGGAATTAAGCAAGCGAAGCACTGGTAAGACAATATACATTTTAGATGAGCCGACGACCGGTCTGCACTTTGCAGATGTTCATAAATTAATCGAAATTCTTCGCCGATTCTCGGATACCGGTAATAGTGTGGTTGTAATTGAGCATAATCTGGATGTAATTAAAACCGCAGACTATATCATTGATATCGGCCCGGAAGGCGGAGATAAAGGCGGTAGGATCGTTGCAACAGGTACGCCGGAAGAGGTCGCTGCGAATGAAAACTCCTATACGGGTAAATTTGTGAAGAAATATCTGGAGTAGCATACCGCTCGTTTCTCCCTTGACGTATATAAGTTTATATCACGAACAAGGAATTTGCTAATATTATTTGGAGGTATGCAAAGGATGATTAGCCCGACAAAAGCTTTTGGGAACATGTGTTGCGAATGAAATTTGGGGGGAAATGATATGGACAGCTATTTCTTTGCCATGATGTCAAGAATGAAATTTATTGAGCGCTGGGAATTAATGCGTAATACGCATTCGGAGAATATTAGTGAGCATTCTTTGGAGGTCAGTATTCTGGCACATGCATTGGCGATCATTAGTAATGAGCGAATGGGAAATCAACTAAATGCAGAAAAAGCTGCCCTGATCGGGATTTACCATGATGCAACGGAGATTATCACCGGGGATATGCCGACGCCAATCAAGTATTTTAATGAGGATATACAAGGAGCATTTAAAGCGGTGGAGAAAGTGGCAGCGGATAAGCTACTTACGATGCTTCCGGAAGATATGCGTAAGCACTATGAAGCAATCTTTTTCCCACAGGAAGAGGATGCCTATCTGTGGAAACTTGTAAAAGCAGCGGATAAGTTATCTGCTCTGATTAAATGTATAGAAGAAAAGAAAGCAGGAAATTCCGAATTTATCAGTGCGGAAAAGTCAATTTTGTTGATTATTAAGGAAATGAATCTAAAGGAAGTGGATATCTTCCTGGAAGAATTCCTTCCAGCATATTATAAAACCCTGGATGAGTTGAATTAACGGGGTATAGAGAAAGATAAAGGGACGACAGGAGTGTCATAGGTCATTTTAAGATTTGATATGAATATATATAAGGTCCTATTCTAAAACATTCCTGCGGCAGCAGTGGCAGAAACAATTCCGACAACACTCTTATTGTTGCCCGTTCTTGCCAAAAGAAATGGAGAATACATACTATCAAAGGAGATAGCACCCAGAAATTCCAATACGCTAAACATAACTAATAAAATCAAAATGCTTTTTTGAGTCCTTATGTACTGTAATCCTTCTTTCATGCTCTCTCTTAATTCCTTTACATTTACTTTTTTATCTTCCTTTACTTTATCCGGTATCTTAATAAAAATAAGTAGTGTAAAGAAAGCAAATAAAAAAGTAATAAGGTCTATACCCAAGACGAATTGTAAACCTCCAATGCCAAGCAGTGCGGCTGCCAGTATCGGATTAATCATACCGATTACTGCTCCCAGAGCAGACTGTATTCCGCCTGCTTTTGCATAATCCTTTTTATCGATAAGAAGCGTTACTGCAACCTGCGATGCAGGTCCCTGAAAAGCATTCATAAATCCATTGACTATGTTTATGATACACAAGATCCAAAGCTCTAAAATATTCATGTAGGAACAGAGAAGAATTACCAAAGAACCAATGGCAGCAACCGTATCGCATATCAGCATTATTTTCTTCTTGTTCATATTATCTGCCACAGTACCACCAAGCAGACTGACAATTAAATACGGAACCACGCTGCAAACAGCCAGCAGTGATGATGCCATAACCTGTCCAGTGCTGCTGTAAGCCCATATAACAATGGCAAACCCTGTCATAGAAGAACCCAGCTGCGATATAGTCTGACCAATTAGCAAAAGAATATAATTTTTATTGACTATTTTACTCATAGATGTACCTTATATTACCTTTCTCTAGTAACTGCTGGTATTTGTAACAATTACACGCATGGTCATTGATTATTCCACATGCCTGCAAATGGGAAAACAATGTAATAGAACCTAGATATTTAAATCCTCTCTTTTTCATATCATGGCTCAGACAATCGGATAGTTCATTCCTTACTTCTTCATTTCCCTGTTTATGCTTTACATAAACAAGCGTATGATTGTCTGAAAAAGACCATATATAATTATCAAAACTTCCGCACTCTTCGATAACGTTCAAAAAACATTTCGCATTATTAATAATGGCTTCAATCTTCCTCTTGGATTTAATCATTCCTTCTTCATGTATAATATGTTCCATCTTGCGCTCGTCATATGTTGCAATTATTTGATAATCAAAGTCGTCAAAGCATTTTCTGAAAATCTCTCTTTTTTTCAACATCATGGTCCAATTTAATCCACACTGCATAGCTTCCATAAGTAAATATTCAAAATGTTTTTTATCATTATGAAGTGAATTTCCCCATTCTTCATCATGATATTTTTGCAAAATTCCTCCGTCAAGACACCATCCGCATCTTTCCATAGTATTTTCTCCTTCACATATTGTTTTTCTCACAATTTAAAAGAAATTTTGTGCACACTCTTTCAATATGATACAATATCTGCGCGACAACTATATGTCGTAATTAGATAAAAAATTATGAGCTGTTTCAATCAGCTCTTGCTTATACTCCTCCGGTCCTATTACTTTTACTCTGTTCCCAAAACTAAGCAGCAAAGCCTTCCACAATCTTTCTTTTGCCGGAACATCTATAAAAATACGGCTTGTTTTTTCTGTGAGCTGCTCAACCGGACAGTCAGGAAAATATTCTGCCATCAGTCCTGCTTCCTCATTATCAAACTGTACCTCAATATGAATACAAGTTTGGTAGTACGCCTGTTCCGAGTCTTTCATAAGTTTCTCAACATCTCCATGTTCAATAGTAGAAACCATATCACTAATATGTAAATTCTGCATTCTCGCAACTTTATAAGTCCGATATTGTTTCTTTTCAGCGGAATACGCAAACAAATACCATGCATACCACTTATAATGAATTGCTAATGGTTCCACAGAAGAAGTTGATTTTTTTCCATTTGCATTACAATAATCAAAATTAATATATTTCTTTTCTGCAATAGCCTGCTCCAATAATTGATTCATATCCTGTACTTGCTGATTTTCTTTTGTTACTCCAAAATCCCAAAATACCTTTTGGCTGCCCTTCTTTTCTATGATTGCATTATATTTTTCAATTAATGATTTTAATGTGTCATTTGTATAGGATGTTGCCAAACTCTCAAGAGCATTTATAATCATTTGATGTTCATCACTTCTAATATCACTATTTTTCATCTTATAAGCCGGTAAAATAGAATACCCTCCATATTTTCCACATTCTGAATAAACAGGTATCCCGATTGATGAAATACTTATCATATCCCTCTGTATTGTTCTGACAGATACATGAAAACGTTCCGCCAAATAACTTGCAGGTACATTATCATGATTAATTAAGTAAATGATGATTTCCAATATTCTATCTACTTTCATACAAATCCTCTCCTTATTTACCTTTTTCTGTCGTCATATTACCACAATTTCTCTTTATTCTCTATTGAATTTAGAATGCATAAAAGATGGAGTGTTTTCCTACATCCCCTTTGCTAAGAAATATATTCTAGTTTTTAACTGCTTGACCTGATCTATAAAGTTGACTCACTTGATTGACAGATTTTTCGCTTCCTAAGTTAACGTAAACCACAGTTTGATTAATAATTTTTATTTTGCTCATTTTACTCTTAAACCGCTACTTATAATCCACATTTCTCCTTGAAAAATAGTAAAAAAGTAGGAAAATTATACAGAAATGTTGAAATAAAAGGTAAATTATGGTACATTATAAATGTTACAAATATAAAATAAAAATTCAGAGGAGGTAAAAAATGTATACAAAATTTTTGTCTTTTAAACACAAACATAAGAGCAAGATATCACTTACTTTAGTAATGATTTTGTTAAGTCAATGTATGTCTTTTACTAATATACCGATAGCACATGCCGAATCTGAGAAAGACATACAAAAACCTGCGGCACCATCTGATTTTAACGTAGTCGCTGTATCAGGTTCGGCAATAACACTTGGTACAACGAAAAACATGAAAGATAATGTAGTGGCGGTTATTGATTCAGAGGTAACTTTTGCTTGGAACGAAGCGGTAGACAATGCGGGAGTAGAGGGATATGAGATATTATGTGACAATGTTTCCGTAGCATATACGGATAAAACAGAGTATACCTTCCCGGTTCGCAATCGAATGAATGCACAAAGATATTGCGTGGTAGCTCATGATAAATCCGGTAATGTTTCTGATAAAAGTAATATGGTTCATATGATCCATGACTCGGAAGCTTTTTATAATGATAATCAGCCTCCTTCAAAGCCTGAAAATGTGACAGTAGAAACTGTATCCGGTTCTGCAATAAGGGTAGCATGGAAAGAATCAACAGACAATGTAGGAATTGAATGCTATGAAATATATAAAAATGGCAGCAAGCTTGGCTTTACCAGAGAGTTGGCCTATCTTGATTATGAACATAGGAAGGAGAGTTACAATGCCTATACAATTGCGGCATATGATTTAGCAGGAAATATATCAGAGATAAGTGACCCGGCCATATTATCGGAAAGTCAGCAATACTTTGATTTTTTGGTACATAAAACGGACAGATTTATTGTCAAGTATAAAGATGGTTCGGGAAGCGATAAGTTTCATGAGCTTTTACAGGACAGTATAAAGGGCTTCTATAGATTAAATAATCGTATGAATGCAGAAATGGAGCTAATCATACTGAAAGAAAAAGTTGTTCCTGAGAATTTCATTAATGCTATCAAAGAGAAAAAGAACGGAGACGGCTTTGATTACAACTTGGACATTGAATATATTCAAGAGGATTATCAATTTAAAGCTGCTTCTCTAGATTCTTTTTATGGTCAGACGCAGGAGATAGAAAATGCTCTGCCAGAGATGCCGGAGTATAGTATGGAAGAGTTAATCAAAAAGGAGCAGGGCGGAAGCATTTCAGAGACAGATGTACCGGAAGCGTGGAGCAATACAAGGGATAAAGATCTCATAGTAGCAGTTTTGGATACCGGTGTAGATATTACTCATAAGGACCTTCAAAATAATATCTGGGTCAATGCAAATGAAGTATCAGGTAACAATATCGATGATGACGGCAATGGGTTTGCAGATGATATAAATGGATGGAATTTTACGGATAGTACGAACCGGGTACATGAAGAAAGCGAAATTTATGACGAATGGCACGGGACGCATATAGCCGGGATCATTGCTAGTACTGCACCTGAAACTTTAATAATGCCGCTAAAGGTTTTAAAAAACGGCATGGCATATACCAGTGATATTATATCAGCAATAGATTATGCTGATAGGATGGGAGTCAGAATAGTAAATTGCAGCTGGGAATCGGCAAACTATAATCCTGCACTGAAGGATATGATAGATCATTCGGACATGCTTTTTGTCTGTGCAGCAGGGAACGGTCATATAAATATTGATGAAGCTCCGGTATATCCGGCTGCTTTTGATAGCAGCAATATTATTTCCGTTGCTTCTGCTAATAAAGAAGGCATATTATCCAGATTCTCTAATTATGGTGAATACTCAATTGATGTTGCAGCTCCAGGAGAGGATATAATGAGTGCACAACCGGAGGATAAGTATGCATTTTCCAGTGGTTCTTCTTTAACAGCAGCTTTTGTTTCTGGTGAGGCGTCCTTACTGTTAAGAACTTGTGGGGATGATGTATATGAAATAAAAGATAGAATAATTAAAACATCGGATCGATTTTCATCCCTTGAAGGAAAAACTCCTGGCGGAAGAAAGGTAAATAGCAGCCAAGCAGTCTCTAATATAGCATCGGAAGAAATTATCAAGGTTGATGTCATAGACGATATGAAATATTCTACGAATGCAATTTCTTCATCCGAGGGCGAAAATACATTAAAGACAAATGCCGCTTGGGAGAGTAAGGCAGATCTTCCGGATTCAAAATCCGGGTTAGCCGCAGTTGAGCTAGACGGTAAGATTTATGCACTGGGAGGATGGTATAGGTTTCATTCACTTAATAAATATAGGAGCTTAATGTCAGTACATCAATATGATCCCATTTCAGATACTTGGACTCAAAAAAGGGGAATGGATGGTTGGAGATATAAGCCGGCAGTGGCAGTCAACAATAGAAAAATATATGTGTTTGGCGGAATGCAGGATAATAGCTTGTTTTTAAACACCATGGAAGAATATGATCCACAGAATGATGTATGGACAAAAAAAGCAAATATGCCGACAGCACGGGCAGGAGCATGTGCGGTTGCTGTAAATCACCTGATATATATTATTGGTGGAGGAAATGAGAATGGGTTGTTAAATACAGTTGATGTATATGATACGGTAACGAATACATGGACATCAGCACCCAATATACTAGCAGGCAGATTTGGTGCAGGGGCTGCGTTAATAGATAATAAGATATATGTTGCAGGAGGCATGTTGCAAAATACGCTGGAGATATTTGATTTGTCAACGAATACATGGACTTTAGGGGCAAGTATGTCAAAACCCCGGTTTATGGGAGGTCTGGTAGCTGTAGGAGGCAGATTGTTTGCAGTTGGAGGACTGACAGAGCCTGTAGCTGAATCACAGGTTGACGGTTACATAGAAACATCTATTGAAGAGTATATGCCACTTACCGACAGCTGGAAAGTAAACTCGTATATGGCTAATCGGATGCATGATTTTGGAATAACGACATATAACAATGAAATTTATATTATAGGCGGAGCCAATGGGGATACGGATTTTAATACAACAGATGTATTTTTACCAGTGATTTCCGAAAATGATCAATTTACCTATATTTATGATCAAAACAATCGGCTAATAGAAATTAAAAAATCTTCAAGGTCTGTGGCTACGCTCCACTATGATAAAAATGGAAATCTTATTTTTATTCAATTAGTAGAGTAAAAGCACATCTCTTTCATGTAAGGAGAGACATTTCAAATTATTATAACATGAAAAAGGATAGAAAATAATAATATGGAGGGGTCAGTGTGAAAAACTAATTTTTCACACGCAAATTTGAGCCTGCAGCACAAAGTTTGCAGGTAGTCAAGAAAGGGTATGGTTATTATTATGAAAAACAAGAAGTTTTTGGCCATTATATTATGTATCGGAATACTGACATCTAACTTAGGCGGATCCTTTGTCAGTTTAGCAAAGGATAAAAAAAGAGAAGGATTTAAAAAATATGATATGGACATGGATGATAGTATGACGAATACTTTACCAGCCATTGACTTAATCGAAATGGAACCAGAAGCTTATTATGAAAATGCATCAAATGATAAAATTATTAGTACTTCTGAGGGAGAAGTGTTATACGAGGGAACGCAAAGCACACTGGATCCTGAAGAAAAGGACATGTTTCATATTGGCGAAGAAGAGATTAAGGAAATGATGCAAAAAGGATATTCAGTAGAAGACATTTTTGAGGCAGATAGGATTGCCAATGAGTTATTTTTAGATCCTCAAATATTGCTAGAGAAAAAAGAAGCTTCCGATAAATCTCTTGAGCAAATAAAGAAAGATATATTGGAAGAAAGCAGAGAAAAAATGAAGTTTTATTTAAAAGAAAAGTATGAAGATGCATATGAAAAGTTAGAAAGCAAAGACCTGAAGGAAACGGAGATAATTAATCTTTTAGCTTATGCGGATATCAATAATTTAAATGTTTCTGATCAGCTGGTAGAGGAATATCAGACGAATGGAGATAAATTATTTAAAAAAGCAAAGAATGAGATAAATAAGAGTAAAGTATCACAGAAAACAAAGAAAAAATATCAGATATCCGATGCTGCAGCAAAGAACTTATCAGAGGAGTTAATAGATAAATTAGAGATATTATCACAAAAAACTGGTAAACCTGTGGAAAAGCTGGTAAAAGGCTATATGAATAGTGATAGCAAGAAATAAAGAGAGGAGGATAAGAGCATGATGAAAAAGATGCTAAATATAATCAGAGTCTTACTTCTAACAGCGATCATGCTATTATCAACAACGAATGTTTGTTATGCGGATGTTGATATAGGTGCGTTGGAAGGGTATTTAAACAGCGTCGTAAACCATCAGAGCGTCAATCAGATTAATAATCCTAAATATGCAAATCGGAGTAATACGGTAGAAACAATAGATCCGATTACAGGGAACCTGGTTCTCAAAGAAACGGATATATCTTTGCCTGGTAAAGATGGATTAGATTTATCCATCGGCAGAATATATAATTCGGCGCAGGATGAATTTGAGAAAATGGTTTCCGTAACATCATCGTCAAGCTCCTATACTGAAACTCATACAGGGTACGTTGTTGTGGTACTGTTTTACGATGAGTATACAGAAACGGTTTATACGAATACCATAGGACCCTATAGTACTTACGAAGATGCGGTGAATGTATATTATTTTTATATGGATAATGTGGTCAATTGTGTTCCCCTTGGAATATATGAGCAAATAACAGTGACCTATTATACAACATATACAATAACAACC
>SVEA01000197.1 GCA_015057615.1 Lachnospiraceae bacterium
ATTTGCAACGACTGCGGGTTATGCATTTGCAAAATTACGTTTTGCCGGTAACAAAGTGATGTTTTTTATCATATTGGTTGCCATGATGATCCCTTATCAGGTGACGCAGGTACCATTATACATATTGGTTGTCAATGTATTGAAGGTGAAGAATACTTACTTTGCACTTGTAGCACCGAGCCTGGTGACAGCTTATAATATTTTTTTGGCAAAGCAATTTATCGGCTCCTTGCCGACGGAGATTATTGAAGCAGCAAAAATCGAAGGCTGCAGCCAGCCCAAATTATTAGTGAAAATAATTATGCCTTTATCCAAGACCGTTATGGCGGTTATGGCAATCACAACGTTCATGGGCAGTTGGAATACGTTCTTCTGGCCATTCTTAGTAACAAGCGAAGAAAAAATGCAGACAATCCAGGTTGGCTTAAAGAACTTCAGCTTTGCAAATACGACTTACTTTGCCCCTATGATGGCGGGTGCTACGATATCCGCGCTACCGATGTTTATCTTATTCTTCTCCCTGCAAAAATATTTCTTAGAAGGCGTAACGATCGGTGCAGTCAAAGGATGATTACTTGCCGTTGGGTGGAAGGAGGACGGTTATGTTCGAACATTTACAGGCAAAAAAGACCAGAAGAATCGTTGGGCTGATGTCCGGAACTTCGGTGGATGGAATCGATGCTGCTTTGGTTGAAGTAACCGGAGATCCTCTTCGCGGGAACGTTAAATTATGTGCTTTTGAAAATAAGCCTTATCCGGATCAGGTTAAGAATAAAATTATGCAATTATTTCATACCAAAGAAGCCAATGTAGAGCAGGTTGGATATATGAATTTCCTGCTAGGAGAGCTGTATGGGGAAGCCGTTTTGTCCGTTGTAGAAAAGGCGGGTCTTACGATGTCCGATATTGATTTTGTCGGCTCGCATGGGCAGACGATCTATCATCATCCGGAGGCCTGTACCGGGGATGGATATCATTTTGGCTATACCGTTCAAATCGGTGAAGGTGCTGTGATTGCTGCAAGAACCGGAGTTCCCTGCGTCTCTGATTTTCGGGTAGCCGATATGGCAGAAGGCGGACAGGGAGCCCCTTTGGTACCTTTTACGGAATACTTATTATATCGGAAGGAAAAACAAACGGTACTGTTACAGAACATCGGTGGGATCGGTAATATTACGGTACTTCCTGCGGGAGGTTCGATCGAAGAGGTGTATGCCTTTGATACCGGACCGGGTAATATGATTATCGATGGGCTAGTGTCACGATTTACGTTCGGTTCTCAAACCTTCGATGAATGCGGGAAGATAGCAGGAGCGGGAGTCGTGAATATAGAATTATTAAGTGAGATGCGTAGTAACGGCTATTTTTCATTAGAACCGCCCAAATCAACAGGAAGAGAACTATTTGGTGAAGAATATTGCACTTCTCTTTATAACAGGATACGAGAAAGAGAGATTCGTATGGAGGATGCGATTGCGACGGTAACGGAATTTACTGCGTGGTCAATAGAAGACGCTTATAAACGATTTATTCAGTCGAAAAATCCAGCGGACCAGCTAATTATTGGCGGTGGCGGAAGTTATAATAAAACCTTGGTAAACATGATCAGGAAGCATATGCAGCCATTGGGAGTTCAGGTTCTTATCCAGGAAGAGATCGGATTAAGCAGCGATGCAAAAGAAGCCGTTGCATTTGCATTATTAGCCGATTGCACCATGGCAGGCCAGGTTAATAATATACCCTCGGTAACCGGTGCCAAAAAGTCCGTAATCATGGGCAAGATATCGCTGTAGTAAACGGAAACAAATAATTTGATTGGAAGGCAAAAGCTTTCCTGATAAATTGTCTTCTTTAATTTTACTCAAATCAAGGAAAAACCCAAGTAATAGGAAACATAATTTTGGATTTCATTTTTGATTTGAGTATCATAAGGAATATCAAAACAAAGAATATACCAAGTTAGGTAAGGCAGCCAAATGAATATATAGAAGGTCCTATTCATAGCGAAATTTTAAAATGACTTATGACACTCATATCATTTTTAATAAGTAAAGGAGAATTAACGAATGCATCCTATGACATTAAGAGAGAAAATAGGTCAGATGATTATGACAGGTTTTCCGGAGCGTAAGATTACAACGGAATTGCTTGCGCTGATAAAGGAATATAAAATATCAAATATTATATTGTTTTCATACAATTTAGAAAATTCACAACAAATACATACGCTTTGTAAGACGCTTGATGAAACCATAAGAGAGCATACCAACACGCCCTCCTTTATAGCAGTCGACCAGGAGGGCGGTGTCGTAAGCCGTCTTCCAAATGAAATGATCAATATACCGGGTGCCATGCTGATCGGAGCTGCAGGTGACAAAAAGAATGCTTATCTTGCAGGAAAGATCACCGGAGAGGAACTAAAGGCGCTGGGAATCAATGTTGATCTGGCACCGGTTTTGGATGTGAATAGTAATCCGGAGAATCCGGTGATCGGTGTCCGCTCTTATTCCAGTGACCCGGATATGGTCGCCGGGTTCGGCGTCGGTATGATGAAAGGTCTAAAATCAGGTGGAGTAATGCCTGTAGTAAAGCATTTTCCCGGTCATGGAGACACGGCAGTGGATTCTCATCTGGGGCTTCCGGTCATTGATAAAGATCTCAATCAATTGCTGGAATGTGAGCTTATCCCGTTTCGAAAGGCGATTGCGGAAGGGGTTCCATGCGTAATGAGCTCTCATATCTTATTTCCAAAGCTGGATAGCCAAGACCGGCCTGCAACGATGTCAAAATCCATATTAACGGATTTATTAAGGAACCAACTTGGCTTTCAAGGGATTATCATGACGGATTGCATGGAGATGGGAGCGATCAAAGATACTTATGGTACTGCCTATGGCGTTGTGGAAGCGATTAAAGCCGGGGCGCAGATGATTTGCATCTCTCATACGCCGAAGTTGGTAAAAGAAGCGGTTCATCAAATCGAACAAGCAGTGGAAAATGAGGAGATTAGCATGGACCAGATCGATGCGGCAGTGGAGAACATATTAAAATATAAAAATAGCTATCAGAATAACTTTCAGAATAACAATTCGGAATTTTTCTATTCGGAAACTTATAAAAAGCAAGTTAAGGAAATGGTTGAAGCTGGAATAACAAAAGTATCGGAGGAAGAATTGCCGGAGGTAGGGAAGAAAACTATTTTTATAGGCAGCTATGCATATCGATCGACACTGGCTACCAGCGCAGTGAATAAGGAGCTTCATTTTGCGTATTATATGGCGAAGGAGTTCCATGGAACTTCGATCGACGTTCCGGTGAATCCTGGAGAAGAGGATATCGATAAGGTTTTAGAAGAAACCGATCCGGATTCCTTAATTGTATACGGGTTATATAACGGTCATATGAATCAAGGTCAAATCAAGCTGGTAAATGCGTTACATGCAAAGGGCAATCCGGTGATTGCGATTACGCTACGGAATCCAACGGATCTATCTATGCTGCATAATGGGATACATAAAATTTCGGCCTATGAGTACAATGAAACCGTTTTTGAGGCACTTACAAAGGTACTGAAAAAAGAAATAAAGCCTGCCGGTAAATTACCGGTAGAGCTATAAATGGAGGTATTCCTGTGTCGGAATATGTTATTGGACTGGATGGTGGAGGAACCAAAACAAAGGTTCTGGTTGCAGATCGGAAGAAAAAAATTCTAGAATCCTTCCTTGGAGGAGCAATTAATTACAACGGTTCTGAAAAAGAACTCATTGATAAGAATATGCAGACGATATTTCAAACCGTCCTTAAAAAAGGCTATGCAAGTAAAGACTGCGTCGGAATCTGTATCGGTACCGCAGGAATAAGTAATCCGCTGGTTCGTCAATATATCATGTCCAATCTTGAGTTATTTGGCTACTCCTGTCCGGTATCCATTGTCGGAGATCATGAAACTGCGCTTGCCGGTGCTCTTTTGCAAGTAGAAGGAATGATACTCATCGCAGGGACCGGTTCCATCTGCTATGGCAAGGATGAGAAAGGGAATAGCTACCGGACGGGTGGATACGGACATCTCATTGACGACGCGGGCAGCGGATATGCCATAGGACGGGATATTCTTTCGGCGGTGATTCGGGCGCATGACAAGAGATGCGAAGCTACCGTACTGACGAAGCTTGTGTTTGAATATTTGAATATTTTGACGATTGAAGAATTAATTCGTTATGTCTATGATCCCGGTCATAGTAAGAAAGACATTGCACGGCTGTCGATCTTGATTGAAAAGGCTTACCGTCTGGAGGACAGGGCAGCAATCGCAATTGTTGAGCATTGTGTATCGGAGTTAATGGAATTGACGAAGCCAATACTGAAGGTAATGAAGGAGGATTGCAGTATTGCAGTCTCCGGAAGCATCCTACTAAAGAATCAGGATATCTTTGATAAATTATGTGCCGGCATGAAGAAAGATTATCCTCTTGTTACGATTACAAAACCGATGAAGGATGCTGCTTTTGGAGCAGTAATTCTTGCAACTTCATCAATTTGTTAGGAAGGCTTTTGACCCCTAAATAAGCGAAAATAATGATATGGGAGGATCGATATGAAACTTGGAATAGATCAGATGAATCAATGGCTGCCTGTATTGGAGGGGAAACGAGTAGGACTCATTACCAATCCTACGGGTGTGAATCAAAATCTTGTAAGTACGATCGATGTTTTAAAAGAGAAAGTCAATTTAGTACGTCTATATTCTCCGGAGCATGGAGTGCGCGGAGATATTCAAGCAGGAGAGGTGGTAGAAAACTATATCGATGAAAGTACCTCCCTGCCGGTCATTACCTTATATGGTAAGAATAAAAAACCGACGAAGGAAATGCTTGATGATATCGATGTTTTAGCGATGGATATTCAGGATGTTGGCTCCAGATTATATACGTACCTATATACGATGTCCTATTGTATGCAGGGGTGTGCAATATGTGGCAAAACCTTTGTTTTATTTGATCGCCCGAATCCGATCGGCGGTGAAAGGGTGGAAGGAAATATAATTAAGGAAGGCTTTACTTCCTTTGTGGGCTTACACCCGATTCCCTACCGATACGGGCTGACCATTGGTGAATTGGCTGCATTTTTTAATAAGGAATTTAATATCCAATGTGATTTAAAAGTCATCCCCATGGAGGGATGGACGCGAAATATGTATTACGAGGATACGAAGCTTGCTTGGATCCTGCCTTCACCAAACATGCCGACGGTAGATACCGCAGTTGTATATAATAGTACCTGCCTTTTTGAAGGAACCAATATTTCCGAAGGAAGGGGAACGACGAAACCCTTCGAATTTATCGGAGCCCCCTGGTTAAATGCCTGGAAACTTAGCGATACCTTAAATGCATTAAATCTGGAGGGAGTCCTTTTCCGGCCGGTATTCTTTACCCCAACGTTCTCGAAGCATACAGGTGCTTTGTGTAAAGGAGTTCAGCTCCATGTTACGGATAGAGATCGCTTCTTAGCAGTAAAAACCGGATTGCACTTATTAGAGGAAATCATTAAAATGTCCGGGGATCATTTTGAATATTTACCTCCTTTTAGTCAAAAAGGGAAACCAATGATTGACTATAATACCGGAAATGATTATATAAGAACCCATGATTTTACTGCGGCAGAAGTATATGAGCAATATAAAAAAGACGAAGCGGAATTTTATAAGAGAAAAGAAAAGTATCATAGGTATTAAACGAATTTACGAAACTTATGGTTATTGTTGTAAGAAAGTTAGGTAAAATATGTGGTAAACAAAATATAGTTATGGGGAACGGAAAGGAGCTAAAGAATGCTAAAGAAGATTATGACCGCATTATTTACTATTCTGGTAGCTTTAATTGTAATGTTTTTAGTTATTCAGAACATGCCGGGAAATCCCGTAGATATTATGGCAACGGATATAATGAAGAAAGAGAGTATACAGTACGAGATTGCATATGAACGTGCCAAAGCAATCTTAAATTATGACCCGGATAAGCCGCTTGTTGAACGATTTCTTGATTATGCCAAGGGAATCTTGACGGGGGACTTAGGAACCAGCATGGCTTATAAAAAGAGTGTCTCCGAAATCATAAAGGAAGCGCTGCCTTGGACACTGTTTGTTGCATCGTTATCTCTTTTCCTATCTTTTTTTGTTGGTATTCTGCTGGGAATTTCAATTGCATGGAAAAGAAAGAAAATTCTTAATACATTTCTAATTGGATATCAATCTATATTAGGTTCAATTCCAAACTACATCGTAGCCTATCTGTTGGTATTACTATTCTCTGTTTCACTGGGATGGCTTCCGGCAAGAGGAGCATATAGTACGCAGGTAACGGTGGGATTTAATTTACCATTTCTATTAGATGTTTTAAAGCATGCCATACTTCCCGTACTGGCCTATTTTCTTACAACCGTATCCGGATGGGTACTATCAATGAAAGCAAATTCCTTAAGTATTATGGGGGAAGATTATATTACATATGCACAGGTTCGAGGTCTTCCCAATCGAAGAATTCTATTAACTTATCTTAGTAAGAATGCCATACTTCCAATGATAACCAACTTGGCGGTTAGCTTTGGCTTACTCTTTGGAGGGTCACCATTAATAGAGAATATGTTTTTTTATCCAGGGGTTGGATATTTTTTAAGCAGTGCGATCTCAAAACGTGATTATACTTTAATGCAAGGAATGTTTTTCGTAATTATCATTATGGTAGTGGCTTCCAATTTACTGGTGGAAATTATGTATAAATTTCTGGATCCTAGATTAAAAGAGCAGTGATACGGAGGGGGAATAGATTAAGATGGGTGAGATCAAATATAAGTTAAAGAATACGGGTGGTTTTAAAAGCTTTATCCTGACCATTTGGAACAATATGATGTCAAGGGCTGGATTTATTATTCTTTGTTTATTTCTTATGGTCGCGATATTGGGACCAATGATATTAGAACAGCCGAAGGCGGATTATTTAAACCGCCTAAAGCCGCCATCCATGGAGCATCTGTTAGGTACGGATTATTCTGGCAGGGATACACTGATTCAATTAATTCTTGGATCGCGGGATGTCTTGCTTGTCGCTTTTTGGGCAGGAATCATATCCATCGTGATTGCCTGTAGTGTAGGTATTATTGCCGGATTACTTGGTGGCAGGGTGGATTCGATATTAATGCTGATTTCTAATGTAGTCATAACAATTCCCAGCTTTCCAGTGACGATGATCTTGTCCATGCTGATCCATGTGGATAATGAGCTGATGTTTGGACTATTACTTAGTCTTTGGTCGTGGGCTGGGTTAGCGAAAGCAATCCGATCGCAGGTTCTAACCATTAAGCATAAGGATTTTATTGAAGCAAGCCGTATCCTTGGCTTAAGGAAAACGGATATTATTATAAATGATATCCTACCCAATATAATCTCCTATATCGCGGTTAACTTTATTGCAATTATGAAGGGAGCGATCATGGCAAGTGTCGGACTCATGTACTTAGGACTCGTGCCATTTCAGGGAAACCATTGGGGAATGATGATTCAATTGTCCTTAACAACTTCCGGAGCGTTAATGGGTTCCGGAACGATTGCATATTTTCTGGGTCCTGTTGTTGGAATCATATTATTTCAACTAGGATGCTATCTATTTGCTACAGGACTGGATGAAGCTTTGAATCCACGACTACGAGTGTAATCATTTTCTAGGATGGAGAAAAGGGGTGGCGTAAAACATGGAACCAATCTTGGAAATTAAAAACCTAAGTATTGATTTTCAAACGAATGGCGGAGCGATTCGGGCATGTGATAATGTAACCATTGATTTTTACCGCGGGGATATTATTGGCATTATCGGAGAGAGTGGAAGCGGAAAATCAACGCTTGCAGCCGGCATTCTAAAGACAATACGGGAACCGGGTAAGATTTCAAGTGGTGAGATACGGTATCATACAAAATCAGGTGAGGTTATCAATTTACTAAGTCTCTCGGAGAGAGAGTATTCAAAATATCGCTGGTGCAATATTACTACGGTTTTCCAAGCAGCACAGAATGTTTTGAATCCGACATTAAAAATCAAGGATCATTTTATCGAAACGGCATTCGCGCATAATGAGGAAAATAAATATACGAAAAAAGATATTTTGGATAAGGCAGCATTGCTCCTATCGCAGGTACGCCTTGAAGAAAGAGTGCTGGATTGCTATCCGCATCAACTTTCAGGCGGTATGAAGCAGAGAACGGTCATTGCGCTAAGCCTGTTATTAGAGCCGGACTTTCTGATATTAGATGAGCCAACGACAGCACTGGATGTAATAACGCAATGGTATATTATTGACATTTTAAGAAAAGTACATAAAGAAACCGGGATTACCATGATTTTTCTTACCCATGATGTTTCAATTATTGGTTCGGTTGTAGATCGTATTGGAGTTATGTACTGCGGGCAAATTGTTGAATATGGAAATGTAATGGATGTATTTAAAAAACCAGCCCATCCATATACCTTTGGTCTAATGAATGCAATACCTTCCTTAAGAGATGACATTGCAACCCGAAAGGCAATCCCGGGTTATCCGCCGAATCTATTAAATCTTCCCAAAGGCTGCCGATTTGGACCAAGATGCTTTTTATGTGAGGAAGGACTATGCGATGCGGAAAATATAACCATTGATAAAATGATTGATATTGGTGAGGAACAACTAACCTTATGCCCGGCTTGGAAGAAGGTGAAAGAAAAATGTCTCTAATTAAATTAAATGATGTAGATATGCGCTTTCGCGTAACCGGAAAGAAAAAAGGAGAGATTAGTGCCTTGGATGGGATTAATCTGGAAATAGAGGAGGGAGAAATCATCGCCGTCGTAGGCGAAAGTGGTTGTGGAAAAACGACACTGGGAAAGGTGATCGCCGGTATTTATAAGCCGAGCAACGGAGAAGTGTTATTTAACGGTAAAAATATTCGTTCTTTAAAGGGTAAGGAATTTAAGGAATATCGTCTGGGTGTTCAGATGGTTCACAAAGATTCCTACGCAGCTCTAAACCCAAATAAAACCATCGTTCAGTCCCTGGTTCTCCCTTTGCTGCGCCATAAGATTGCAAAAAACAGAACGGAAGCGTTAGAAATCCTACTTGAATATTTTGAAGAGGTTGGGTTAACCCCGCCAGAGATGTATTTGGAGAAATATCCACATCAGTTATCCGGAGGGCAAAGACAGAGGATCTTGCTGGCAAGAGCATTATCCGTAAGACCGAAGTTAATTGTTGCGGATGAACCAGTTTCTATGGTGGATGTCTCGCTCCGAATATCCTTGCTGAATTTAATGGCTAAAATGAATCAAAAATATAAAATTTCATTTCTATACATAACCCATGATTTGGGGACCGCGCGATATATCGCGGCACACGGGAGAATAGCAGTCATGTATCTTGGTAGATTAATTGAGAGCAATAAAATACATGAGGCGATAGCAAGTCCCATGCATCCCTATCTGCAAGCACTCATCGCAGCGGTTCCGGAAGCAGACCCTTCCCGCCGAAGTGAATACGCAGGTGAGCTTCCCCTCCGTTCGCTAGATATGCCGGATTTATTAAGCTTACCAAGTGGATGCAAATTCCATCCCAGATGTCCTTATAGTAATGAAACGTGTAGCAAGGAGGAGCCGCAGTTAAGAGAAATGAATGGAGGATTTGTTGCATGTCATTACGTAGAAGAAATCAGGAAAAGAAAAGAAGAAAAACAGTAGAGTTGGAAATGGAAGATGTACTTCCGTTTGTTGAGAATATCAGTATTTGTTCCGGTGCGTTAATGTTTTTTAGCGTCTTTGCTTTTTTACTAACGGGAAGAGGGAAGGAAACAGATGTTGTTTATGCAATGGTGATTGGTATGAATGCATTTGTGTTTGTAGCAGGAATGCTATTTGTAAGGAGAAATCATGACAAGGATTGAATATTGATATAAGTGTCAAATCCCTCATGCGTTTGCCGCACCACTATGAATGAAAACTGGTTACTGACACTTTTTGGTTTATTAGTTACTTTATTTTGGTTATAATCAATACCATACAGTAGTGAGA
>SVEA01000198.1 GCA_015057615.1 Lachnospiraceae bacterium
AATGGTACATAAGACCACAAAATACGTGATCTAAGTACCAACGACTTCAAACAGTTGCGCATTAAAATATGGTTTCCTATTACTTGAGTTTTTCCTTGATTTGTGCAAATTGATGAAGACGATTTGTTAAGAAGGCTTTTGACCCTCAAATCAAGTTTTTAAAAAACGGCGCAGAAATAAGGGAGAATACGAATATAGGATGTCATAGTCAGAATTTTTTAGCGTAATGAGTCATAGAATTAAATAAGTGATTAATCTATGGAGGTTATAATGAGGAGGCATAGAATTCTGGCGCTGCTTCTTATGATACTCATTACCGTATTCGGGATTGCCGGCTGCAAAGCGGAGGACACGGATGTTAAGAAATTAAAGGATTTGGAATTCACTGTAGTAGAGGATGCTGACCTGCCCGGCGAGCTAAAGGAAATCATTGACGGAAAGAAGGAGAAGCCCTTTAAATTAACCTACTCCAACAATGATAATTTATATATTGTAGTCGGATACGGACAGCAGAACAGCGGGGGATACAGTATCGCTGTAGATGAACTATATTTAACCAGTAATGCAATTTATATTGACACCAATTTAATAGGACCCTCACAGGAAGATGTGGCCGCGCAGGGAGTTACTTACCCGTATGTAGTCGTTAAAATTGAGTTTATGGATAAAAGGGTTGTTTTTGAATAATCGGATAAAAAAATGGGACTTCATCATTTCAAGCTGCCTGAGAAATGAGAGGTCCCATTATTTATGCTAGAAAATGGAAAACAACAACATTTTGTTGGTGAAGCAGTTTACATAAACTATATGTTGTGTATTTATCAAAATTTGTAAGAATCATTGATGTATTTTAAAAATTGTTACTTTGTTTTGTGCAATGTATTGAATGTAAAATAGTGTAAATAAGTTGTGGCGTGAAAATATTCCATAATATTGAACAAAAATACAATAATTTAATATGCAGTTTTTTTGGTACAATACAATTCAAGTGTTTGAATTGTCAGAAAATTCATTGACAAATATTAAATTATGATGCTATAATGTAAATGATGCATGTAATTTGTAACAGAGTTATTTCAAAAGTGCTTAGTAAATGCATAAGATGGCGATAGTAAGCATTGGCAAGGAGAAAAATAATGATGAAGCAAAATGATGTAAACAAGGTTAGAAACGCTGTAATCAGCCAGATGGGTAAAAAGGTTAAAGTGAGGATAAACAGAGGCAGGCATAAAATTGACGAGACAGAAGGCGTTATATCGGAAACCTACCCAAGCATCTTCTTAATTAAGATACAAGATTCAAAAAATATGCCTGTAAGGACAATGTCCTACAGCTATACAGACGTATTAACAAAGGACGTGGAACTTATCTTATGCCAGTAAGAATGAGAACATACCTTGTATTAGGGTGAAACCGTGATGGATTATTACGGTTTTATCCTATTTTTTTTTGTTAATCCCATAATGAAATCATAAATCCTTTTTCGAATGAATAAGATATGACAGAGGCATCCATCGTATGTCCATATTAAGGAGGGATTTTAGTGGAATTAATTAAAAAGAATATTCATATGAATAAATTAAAATGTAAGAGTACCCTGCAGCTAACATTGGATGATGATTTTAACGTACCAGATGTCAAACCGGATGTTGACCGAATTATTAAGGAGCAGGGAGAAGTTAAAATTACCGATATTAAAGCGATGAATGGGAAGCTTCTGGTGAAGGGGGCATTAGGGTTTAATGTCTTATATTTAAGCAATGAAGATTCCAGGCCGGTACATAATATAGCGGGGGAAATTCCTTTTGACGAAGTGATCAATATGGAGCTTACCTGCGCTGACGACGATCCGATTGTAAAATGGGAGCTTGAGGATCTGTCGACGGGAATGATTAACTCCAGAAAACTCAGTGTAAAATCGATTGTACAGTTGAATGTGGCAGTGGAGGAGCTTTATGATGAAGAAACGGCGGTGATGGTGGAAGGACCGGAGGAAGTTCAGTATATTAATAAGAAGATTGAGATTACCGATGTCAACGTTAATAAAAGGGATACCTTCCGAATCAAAGACGAAATCCTTCTTCCTGCAAACAAAGGGAATATCTCTGCCCTTCTGTATCATGATATTCAATTAAGTGACCTGGAGGTAAGGTTACTGGAGGATCGCTTCAATATCAAGGGTGAGCTGTCGGTCTTCATCCTGTATACCAGCGAGGATGAGGAGAATCCGATTGAATACTATGAGACGGAGATTCCGTTTGGCGGAACCATTGAATGCAGCGGCTGCAATGAAGATATGATTGACGATATCACCTTCCGCATTTCCAATAAAAATATTGAGATTAAGCAGGATGATGACGGAGAAGAAAGAGCCTTTGATATCGAGGTTATTCTTGACATGGATATTAAGGTATACGAAATTGAGGAACCGGAAATTCTTTGTGATGTATACAGTCCGTCAAAGGAAATTAAGCCGGTGATTAAGAACGCCGTTTATGAAAATCTGGTGGTTAAAAACAATAGTAAGTATCGTATTGCGGACCGGATCCGGGTTCCGGAGAATCAGCCCCGCATCCTGCAGATCTGCCATGCAAACGGAGTGATAAAGATTGATGAAATCGTTCCCGAGGGGAACCAGATGCAAGTAGAGGGTATTATCGAAGCTGATATTCTCTATATTTCAGAGGATGACGGAATCCCGCTAAACTCTGTAAAGGGTGCTATTCCCTTTGTACAAATGATTGAAGTGAAGGGTATGCAGCCGGACAGCAATTATGAAATAAGGCCGAACCTGGATCAGCTCAGCGTGATGATGCTTGACAGCGAGGAAATCGAAGTAAAAGCGACCATCAGCCTGAACACCATTGTGTTTGACAATATAACTGAAGAAATTATTACGGATATTGAGGTAGCGGATGTGGATCTTGATAAGCTGCAGGCAATGCCCGGGATTATTGGCTATGTTGTGAAAGCGGATGACAGCTTATGGAACATAGCAAAAAAATACTATACCACGGTAGACAGCATTATGAGTATTAACGATATGGAAAGCGATAGAATTCAACCCGGAGATAAGCTTATTATCATGAAAAAAATGGATGCGGTGCTATAGGAATTACATGATAGGCTGAATTTACAGAATAAACGGAAAGAGATTTTGTAAATCATACGAAATAAAGAATAGAGCAAGAAGCTTAACAGCAGAAAATAAAAAGGAACGACAGGATGCCAGAATAAAAGGGGAGCTTATGAAAATAGCGGATTGATTTTCATAAGCTCTTTTTGTATCAGGCTTTTGCGGACTTTTTCTTTCGAAAGGCAAGAAGTCCCAAAAACATGAGTACCGGGAAAATCGTACAAGCCAGCAGCCCAGTGCGCAGTCCAAGCTGTTCCAAATCAAATCCGCGGCCCATTAGTACGGGAAAGCTTTGCCCGGTCTCTTGGATACGGTTTGACAGGATCCCGGCTGCCCAGGGACCAATGGAGCAGCCCAGATCGCCGCAGATCGCGAGGATGCCAAACATTAAGGTTCCGCCTTTTGGAAATGCCGCAGAGGAAAGACTGAAGGTCCCGGGCCACATCAGACACACGGAGAGGCCGGTCAGACTGCAGGCAAGTAAGGACAGGAAAGGATTTGAGGTAAGAACGGTCGCAAGGTAGGTAAGGACGCAAAGAATACTGCTTCCGATCAGACAGCCCTTCATGGGGAGGCGTTCCCCATAATACCCATAGATCGTTCGACCGATTGCCATAAATAATGCGAAGACCCCCGGTCCTAACATATCACCGACCAGCTTCGGGACCTGCAGCCCCTTTTCTGCAAACAGGGAGGACCATTGTGACATGCTTAATTCACTGGAACCAGCACAGATCATGAGCAGCATGGACAAATAAAAGCCCGGACTGGTCAAAAGCTCCTTTAATTTCATTCCGTTTCCGTCCTGAACAAGGGGAAGGAGGGGAACATGGAGAAATTTGAATGCATTATAGAGAGGAAAAAGCGACCACAGCAGGGGAAGAAGAAACCAGAGGTCGCGCCCGATTAGCCGCAGTACAATGGTGCTGATGAGTACAACGATCATCTGACCCCAGCAGTAGAAGGAATGCAAAAGAGCCATAGCGGATTCTTTATTATCATTGGGCAATGCCTCCACAATAGGACTTACAATCACTTCCACAAGACCGCCGCCGGTTGCATATAATATAACGGAGATTACCAGGCCGAGATAAGGAGAAGGTAGTAGCTGCGGCAGAAAGCTTAGGGATAAAAGTCCTACCGTGCATAGGGCGTGAGCGGCGACCATACATTTTCGGTAACCATAATGATCCGCATATTTTGACGCCCAGATATCAGTAAGTAGCTGTGTACTGAAATTTATTAAGATTAATTGACCAAGCCTATCATAGGAGATATGAAAGCTGGTTTGAAAAACGATAAATAGAAGAGGTGTTAAATTATTAATAATCGCCTGTGTAGCATATCCCCGGTAGCACGCATAGGTTGTATGCTTGTATGTATATTGTTTTTTCGACATAAGTGTATACCCATCCTGTTCTTCATCTTAATTTTTATGTTATAGGAAAGTTATCCGAACTTACCTATAACATAATAAAGCACTCCGTGCAGGATACGCATTCGCGCGTGAGGTATTTATCTGCCTGCGGCAGAACGCGCTCGGCGCGATAGTTTGCCAAGGCAAACTCTTTGCTACTCGAAGTGTAGTGTTGATAAGAGTGTCATAAGTCCTATCCGTATTGTGTTCTGGAAAGCATGGCGTATTATCTGTCAGGCCAGGAAGGCTTTGTCAGAAAGACCTGCTTTTCCGGATCGTTTCTTCTGAAATATTCGCAGGCTTTTTCCGCCGTAAGGGGGTTCTTATAGATCCCGAAGACGGTAGGACCGCTTCCGCTCATTAGGGCAGTCATGGCACCGAGCTTTTTCATCTGATGCTTGATCTCTTTGATCACCGGATATCTGGGAACCGTAACGGTCTGTAGAATGTTATCCATATGGGAGGTAAGCCCCTTAAGACTGCCGGTTTCGATCGCCTTTTTCATAGCCGTAATATCCGGGTGATGGATATGGGGAGTCAGCTTCAGGTTCCCATAGACATACCTTGTGGATACACTGATATCTGGCTTTACAAGTAAGATAGTACAATCCGGCATCCGTTTTAAGGGCGTGAGAATCTCACCGATGCCCTCCGACAGCGCCGTGCCCGTTAATATACAGTAAGGGACATCTGCACCAAGCGTTACTCCAAGATGCATCAATTCCTCCCTAGTCAGTCCGGTCTGAAACATCTCGTTTAATAAGCAAAGGGTCGCGGCAGCATCTGCGCTTCCGCCCGCTAAGCCGGCGGCGACCGGTATATTTTTCTCCAGGGTAATTTTAATTCCGGAAGAAATTGAAAAGCGCTCCATAAAGGCTTGTGCCGCTTTATAAACGAGGTTTCTGCGGTCAGTCGGCAGATAGGACAGATTGGTTCTTACAAGGATTTTGTCCAAAGGCGTTTTTTCCAGCGTAACCACATCGTAGAGATCAATCGTCTGCATAATCATACATAGGTCATGATAACCGTCTTCCCGTTTCCTTAATACGTCCAAGCCAAGGTTGATCTTTGCATAAGCTTTTGTTGTAAGAGAATTCATAGGTACCTCCATCCCGGTTTCATAACATCGTTTGCACGAAAAAGGCCACTGAAAGGTTCCCCTTTTACAATGACCTTATTATAGTTAAAACAAAGGATATTCGTATTCTATCATATTTTAAATCTCTTTACAATTTAAAATATGCTTTGAACTCCTCCCATAGCTTGAATTTGATCTTAACCGGAGCCTTCTGTAACTTTAATGACTCAAATTCTTCTTCGGTAAGAAGGACTTTCAGCTGCTCCTCCGATTCCTCATTTACAATACTATAGGTCTCATCGACAAAGCAAAGCGGGGGAAACATCACGCACCACCAGTTTTTTCCTTCCGCTCTGCCTATTTTTACGCGGAGCGCCTCGTAGGTTCCGGGGGGAAAGGTATAATCTCCATAGACCTTCAGAGGAAAAAAGCAGGGCTCTAAACTTACCAGGACGGGATAATCGTATCCGTTCTCCCGGATGACCTCCTGCGCCGCTTCCTGAATGTCGGGCAGCATCTCGGACAGTATTTCTCTTGCCCGGTCAATGCTTTTTGCCTCCTTAAGATAGGGGGAAAGCTCCGTAACCAGGTAGTCCTTTACCTTTATCTTAAGTGCTTGATCCTCCCTACTGTCACTATTTGCGATCACATGAAACCGTATGATTTCTTTCGCAATGCCGGTTTGTATTTTTGACTGCTTCCTTGCGCCTGCCTGGATACATCCCATTACAATACCCGAAAAGATCATAATCAGCAATAGAAGAAAGACCCGCAGCCGGTTGCTCCAGCGCAGATACCATGCAAGAATTATAGAAAACCAATGCTTTTTCGCAATTTTTATTTTAATTTCATCCTTATGTACCAAATTATCCGGATTGCATTCCGGATGATAATAGATTTCTTCCCTTGATTGAATCATAACGCTCCTTTACCTCGATGGTTTTTCGTTTTTAAATTTTGTATTTTGGCTAGAGTATTCCCATAGAAGAGTTAAATTATTCGGGAAAAAGAAAAAAATCATCCATAGAAAATCCCGTAGAAGAGGTCGTTGCCGCTCGGGCAGTATTCATGAAAAATACTTGAACTTAGCAGTATTTAATAGTACAATAAGGTAGCATTTGCAAACGTAAAACCGATAAGCATCTACAAACTTGTGATGCGCAAAAGCAGCACAGAAATGAGGATAGATATGGCAAGTAAAGCACCCATAGGAGTGTTTGATTCAGGCGTCGGCGGCTTAACGGTAGTCAAAGAGATTATGAATCAGATACCGGGGGAAACGATTATTTATTTTGGTGATACAGCGAGGCTTCCCTACGGAAGTAAATCGCAGGAAACCATTCTTACATACACGAGACAAATCGTCCGTTTTTTAAAGGGAAAGGGTGTTAAGGTAATTGTAGTGGCCTGCAATACCGCCAGCGCCATGGCATTGGAGACGGTAAAAGCAGAAGTTGATATCCCGATGCTTGGAGTTGTAAAGCCCGGAGCAAAGGTGGCAGCGGACACAACCAAGAACGGCAGAATCGGTATAATCGCCACGGAAGGAACCATCCGCAGCGGAATATACAATAATTATATTAATGATATCAATCCGCAGGTTCAGGTATACGGAAAACCCTGCCCGCTTTTAGTTCCGCTGGTAGAGGAGGGGTTATTGGAGGATCCGGTTACAACGGAAATGGTACGCAGATATACGAAGGACCTGCTGGAGATCGATATTGATACCCTGGTTTTAGGGTGTACCCATTATCCATTGCTGAGAAAAACGATTCGCGGCGTGGTTGGTGATGGAATTAAGCTGGTGAATCCTGCCTACGAGACAGCGAGATCACTCAAGGAAGTACTGGTCGGAAACCATCTGGAAAATGATTCTGCGGTAAAATCCAACCATCGTTTCTATGTCAGTGATGGTGCCGACAAGTTTAAAAAATTTGCAAAAACGATACTGCCCTGCGAAGTCATAGAAACGAAGGATGTTAATATAGAGAATTATTAATATGAGTGTCATAGATCCATTTTAAGATTTTGATATGAATATATATGCGCTCCTATTCATGTTTGTTTTTTTATTTGACTCATGACACTTATATCAATTACTAATACGTGAAGAATACGCCGCGGACGGAGGAATGTGAGGAAAAATGACGAAGGACGTAGTTGTTACAATTGAAGGACTTCAGCTTGGTGATGAACCGGATCGAATAACTGTTCGAACGGATGGCATATATCAGTTTCGAAACGGAAAGCACTTTATCCGTTATGAGGAAATGATCGAAGGGGTTGAGGGCACAATTAAGAACCGAATCAAAATAGCTCCGGATCAGATCGCAATTACCAAAAGAGGAGCCGCGAGTACGGTGATGACCTTTGACATAAATGAAGTTACAAACGCAGCCTATCACACTCCTTACGGAAATCTGCAGCTCCAGATCAAAACAATCAAAATGCATGTGGAAGAGGGGGAGGATGAGATTATTGTCAACCTCAATTACACAATATCGGCGAACGGAGAGCGTCTTTCCGAGAACTGGACAAAAATTAAGATCCTTTCTAAATGACAAACAAGGAAAGGATCTTAATGCGTTTAAGGAAGAAGTATTGCTTCAAGTATCAAAAGCCGATTTATAAAACGAAGTTCATAAATTAGCACAATTTATGTATTGATAAGTAGTGTCTGCTGAGCAGACCTAAAGTTATTGATTTTACTGACTTTTGCGGCGTTTTGTGGTAAAATAATAGCAAGGAATTTAAAGAATTTGAATCTTTTTCTTGCAGTTATGATGAATATTTCACCATGAAAAGGGGCTA
>SVEA01000199.1 GCA_015057615.1 Lachnospiraceae bacterium
ATCCATAAAAACTATGAAAAAGCTTCATAGGGGGGGATTGTTGCGTCTTTTTGCTAACAAAGAGACGTTTTCATAATAAAAGGTGCGTAGCACTTATTCTGATACAAGATATTGCTTGGTAAGCGAGCTTACACATCAATATCTTATACCAGAAATATCACCTTCGGTGCTTTTGACACCTTAATCATTTAATAACCTGAGAAAGTGTTGAATTTATACGAAACATTATCATGTTTATAGCATATTAAAGGAAAAGCCTTCGTATGATTGTAAAGTAAGATTGATATTACTGGTTCAAAAATGTCAAAAAACTTTAATCATAAGGAGGCTTTTCTATGATAAAAAAAATCAACTTTCCCTATACGGATGATATTACGGTGGTAAACCGCGAGCAATTTGAAGCTCATCAAAGACTATACGAAGGCTATGTAAACAGCATTAATAAGATCGATGAAGAACTGAAAACCGACGCCGGTAGAAAGGATGCAAATACAACGTACGGAAAATTTCGGGATCTAAAACGGGGAGAAACCTATGCATTAAACGGTGTAATCCTGCATGAGCTCTATTTTCAGAACATAGGAGGTAGAACCCGCGAGCCAGATCAATTAACATCACAGCTGATCAGCAAGGATTTCGGCAACGTAATGGACTGGGTCGAGGATTTTGTAGCTACCGCCAAGGCAAGCAGAGGCTGGGCAGTTTTAGCTTATGAGCAAAGAAGCAGCAAATTCCGAAACGTCAGCTTGGATTCCCACGATCTGGGCAATATCGCATACTATGCCCCGATTCTGGTATTGGATATGTACGAGCATGCATATTTTCTGCAATACGCCGACAAAAAAGCGGACTACATCAACAGCTTCATGGACAATATCAACTGGGACGTAATCGGCGAACGAATGAAAATCTAAGAGGTAATCATAGAAGAATTAGAATATTAGCCAAAAATCGCAATTCATAACTTGCTGTACCCCAAATAATCCATGCGCATTAGGTAAACAGGATACATATTTTACTTCCAGGAAGAACCAACCACACCCTCATCCGTCAATTCACCAAAGTAAATCCCAAAGGGATGCGTGTAGTAGCTGAATCATGTATTTCATCAGCCACTACACGCATCCCTTTGTATATACTACCCGTCGTTAACCCTACCTTCGTTCAAACGCCTGCTCGCAATAAATACAACGATACGTCCCGTTTTTTCTATCCGTCAATTTAAAAACATGGGGTAAGCTGCGTTCCACAGAGGTAATGCACCTGGGATTCTTGCAGATTATAATATTTTCAACCTGCTCGGGTAATTTTGGATTTTTCTTTTCCTTAATAATACCGTCTTCAATGATATTGATTGTAATTTGATGATCCAATGCCCCAAGACTGTCAATGTCTGAATCATCCAGCATCCCGTCAATCTTAATAATATCTTTCTTGCCCATTTTGTTACTTTTTGCGTTCTTGATAATTGCAACACTGCAATCCATATTTTCTAAGTTAAGATAGGAGTAAATCTTCATCGCCCCGCCGGCTTTGATATGATCGATAACGATTCCTTGATTTAAACCGCTGATATTTAGCATCATACCACCTCCAATAATTTCATGATCAACGCCATACGAATATAGACACCGAATTGTGCCTGCTTAAAATAAACTGCCCGGGGATCGCTGTCCACCTCGGTAGCAATTTCATTTACCCGCGGTAATGGATGGAGTACCAGCATATCCGGTTTTGCAAGCGCCATTTTCTTCATATCCAGGATGTAGGTATCCTTTAAGCGGATATAATCCTCTTCATTAAAAAATCGTTCCCTTTGCACTCTGGTCATATACAGAATGTCCAGATCCGGCATGACATCCTCCAGTATCCGAACTTCCTCGTAAGGAATGTGATTGCCTTCAATTACTTCTTCTCGGATATAGGCAGGAAGCATTAACTCTTCCGGAGAAATAAGAACGAATTTTATGTTTTTATAGCGCGACAATGCGCCGATTAAAGAATGCACCGTCCGGCCGAATTTTAAATCACCGCAAAAACCTACCGTTAAGCAATCCAATCGCCCTTTTAAATTTTTAATGGTTAATAAATCCGTAAAGGTTTGTGTGGGATGATTATGACCGCCGTCTCCGGCGTTAATGATAGGAATAGAGGAATATAGGGAAGCAACAAGAGGTGCTCCTTCCTTTGGGTGACGCATGGCACAGATATCTGCATAATGGGAAATGACACGAATGGTATCGGCAACGCTTTCCCCTTTCGCGGCTGAACTGGAATCAGCGGAAGAGAAGCCTAGGACATTACCACCAAGATTAAGCATTGCAGCTTCAAAACTAAGACGTGTTCGGGTGCTTGGTTCATAGAATAGGGTAGCAAGCTTTTTGCCGTGGCATATGTTGGAATATTTCTTTGGATCCCGAATGATTTCTTCTGCCAAATCAAGCAGTTCTCTTAGTTCGGAAACAGTAAGGTCAGTAGGACTGATAATATGTTTCATAGACGCCTCCTTTTATTTGTAACAATCGTTTTGCTATGCGCATTCCGATTCTCTAACTAAACATAATAATATAGAATATCAAAAATTACAATTCCTAATTTCATATTTTGTTATAATAATTAGGATTCAAGTGTCAAAAGCGGATTTATAAAACAAACTTAATCAGTTTGCACAATTTATGCATGGATAAGTAATAGGAAATATATTTCATTCGCAACACGCAATCCGCAAAGCATTACAAAAATGCAATACTTGGATTGAAGTACGTAATGGTACATAAGACTACAAAATACGTGATCTAAGTACCAACGGCTTCAAACATTTGCGCAGTAAAATATTGTTTCCTATTACTTAAGTTTTTCCTTGCTTTGTGCAAATTGAAAAAGACTTTGTTAGGAATGCTTTTGACCTTCCAATTAATAATGTAATAGATAAAAGCTGTTCATAGGAATAGATTCATCCCAAAAAGGAGTTATTCTTCGAATTGCTGTCATCAAATAACAGTTAACAGCATATGATAATATATAAAAACTAAATAATTATAAAAATGCGATTAATTTTCAGAAAATATATTGACAAAAGTGCTATTGTGATTTAATATAAAAGTATAATAGAAATACAAAATAACAGACAGCGAAAGAGGTGATTCCATTGAAAAGATAGCGGAATACCCTAAGTAACGATCAAAATAACGAGGAAAGGAAGGTATGGACCGCCAATAACGGAAAACTGTTTACGAAGAGAAAATATCTAAGAAAGGAAGGTATCGACCACCGGTAACTTAAGTTATTCATCTTAAAGTATAACAGAAAGGAAGGTACAGACCACCAGTAATTATAGGGATTTACCTTAAATAAGCGGAATTAGATGGTAATGTCCATTCATATTAGATGATAATTATAAATAATGAGAAACAAGATGATAGGGAATGTCAAATCACTTGTTTTAGATGAAGAGAGTATCGAGATATAAAATTCGGTACTCTCTTTTATTATGTTATAGGAAAGTTCTCCGAACTTACCTATAACATAAAAAGCATTCCATGCAGGATGCGCACTTGCACGTTAGGTATATGTTGGCTTTGCCAACCGCGCTCGGCGCGAGAATGTACCAAGGCACATTCTTTGTTCTATAGTGGAGTTAACGGAGGAGGATGATTCAACAACCTCCCTCCTCCTTTACTTCACAATTGTGAAAGAAATTGAATTAATTTTGTCCAATTATTAAGTTATTATGAATCTTATCAATAGTAATAACAAAATGATTAGCCTTTAATAAATCCGAATTGATTGCAAGACTTAGTGGATATTTAAATTCGTCTTGAAACCCGATTTTATCATGTATTAATTTATTGCTATTAAATGTATATGTTTTTTTACCTAATTTAACCTCAATCTCTGCCTGTGCATCATCAAAATTGTAAAAGGAACTACTCGAACCAGTATCTAAATATATCGTACTTTTTACTCCATTAACTTCTCCTTCAATAAACAATAAATCCTGCTCGTTATTTAAATCTGATTTAATAAGTGGTAATACTGTATATTCATCATTCTTTAGCTTGCTATAATCTAACGCTTTATTACTTACAGCTATCTTTTTATTCTTATAATCTAAAGTAACAACTTTATCAAAATACTTAAGACCAATCATACCATCTATTTTAAAAGAGCTATAAATTTTCCAATCAACAAGTGATGATATAATATCGGTATATTCTTCATCAAATACATATATATTTTTTAGTAAGATTGATTTTCCGCTACCTCTATAAGTACCATCAGAATTTAGTTCTGTTGTTGCACCTATAATTTCATAATCTATTTCTTTTTCTAAAGCTGTCGTCAAAGTTATACCTACTCCATTACCTGAATCAAATAATAATTTAACTTTTTTATCACCAATTATTACAGGTACAGACGGGCAGGGATTAAAAAAATTAAATGAAATATCATAAATTTGGTTCTCTTCATATGATAAATCTTTTATCCACTCGATGTCAGCATTGCTTTTTTTAAAACAAAAAATACAAAAAATAATTTGCAGGGTAATTACGACTCCAATAATATAAGACTTGAATACAACTTCATTGAATTTTAATGATTTTGTTGAAGCCAATGGCATAACCTCCTTTCGAATGCGCGTTCTGGTGATATAAGACTATTATAATATATCATAGAATAATTTCAACCAGAAAAAGAACGAGCATCTTTTAAGATGCTCTAACACTTTTCTTTGAATTGTGGTATAATAATAAGATACAATTCAAGAAGGATAACATAATGTGAAGAAAAAGCAGCTTCACAAATTTGATTATACGAAAAAAGCTATACAGAAATGAGGAAAAATATGATACAGATTTCACGGACAGGAATTCGGAATTTGGCTTCGAATGACACGGTTTATGCCAGAGGATTACAATACTATAAAGAGAACCGGATCGTTAGTGCGACTTATTCCAATGCAGCTAAGCAATATCGGATGGTTGTTAAGGGTAATTATAATTATTCTGTAACCGTGGATGAGCAAGAGGATGGTTCCTTTGATTATAATTGCAATTGTCCATCACGCCTTAAGGATCAAGGAGCCTGTAAGCATGTTGTGGCAGCATTGCTATTTATATTAAAATACCAAGAGCGCACCTTAATGTCGGAGTCCAAAAGCCCCGAGGAGAGAAAGGTGATGCAGGTCATTGATTATTTCCTTGCTCAGGAAGATACCGTAATGGTGGGTGAAACCTTTCAGCTGGATGTTACGATTAATATTCCTTCGATTCTAAAAAAGGATACAGGGAGAGCTTTTGTCTCTCTGCATGGAGGCAGCAATCGAAAGTATAAGATACAGACGATTAAGAAATTTTTATCGAATATCTATCACAATGAAAATTTTGCAATCGGAAAAGAATTTCGATTTGTCCATGGGGAAAGTACTTTTGATACAACCTCACAGGCAGTTCTGGACTATCTGCTGGAGCTTTATGAAATTCAGGAGATTATTGATAGTACGCATTATTCAAAAATATTTTCAAAATCAGAAGTTACGATTACAAAGAATATGCTGATAAAATTATTGGATACCTTGCATGGGAGCTCCTTTTCCCTGGCTCTCTATGGTAAGGATTATTCTAATGTTCATTTTTTAAGGGAAAATCCCAAAATTTCTTATCCCTTATCCCTTGATGAGGATTCAATTTCCATTGATTATCAGGAGAAAGAATCCATTCTTCCCATTACGGAAACGGGAGAATTATTCTTTTTTGACGGCAACATTTATCTTCCGAGCAAAAAGTTTATCCAGTATTTCAAACCGTTTTATAACAGCGTAGGTAGGGATAAAGAACCGCTAGTTTTCCGGGGAAAGAATAAGAATAGTTTTCTGGAGCATGTATTGCCCAGAATTAGTGAGACTATGGATCTGGACATACCGGAAGAGTTAAAAAGCAGGTACATCACCTGCGATATGGAATCAAAGCTCTATATGGATAAATTTAAAAACGCAATTAAAGCAGAACTGAGATTTAAGTATGGTGAGTATGAATTTAATTCCTTTGGAAATGCCTCCGCCGGGCCCAATATTATTGTCCGTCAGCGGGATAAGGAGGATGCCATCATCTCGAAGCTGTTGGATTTTGGCTTTCAGCCATATAAGAATTTTTATTTACTAAAGGATGAGAATAAAATTTATGAATTCTTATCGGAGAAGATATTAGAATTGGATGATCAGGAAACCACCCTCTTTTATTCGGAGGATTTTCGTAAGCTGGGAATCCGTCAGCCTGGAAGCTTTAAAGCCGGCGTTCGTATGAATTCGGATTTTAATATGCTGGAATTAAATATGTCTTTTGATGAAGTACCGAAGGATGAACTAAAGAATTTATTCCACTCCTTTCGTATTAAGAAAAAATATTACCGGTTAAAAAATGGCAGCTTTATCAATCTGGAAGACCAGAATTTAAATGATGTATCCAGAATTATTGAAATGCTGAATTTGAATGATAAAAGTGAGAGCGAGGATACGATCCTGTTAGAGAAGCAGCACGCTCTCTACTTGGAAAAAGCATTTACCGATTCGGAATTTGAATTTTCCTGTGACAAGGATGTGAAAGCACTCACGGATAAGATCCTGAATCCGACCACGACGGATTACCAGGTACCGAAGGGCATTTTAGCCGATCTCAGGCAGTATCAGGTGACCGGGTATAAATGGTTAAAGACTTTGGCAGAGAATGATTTGGGCGGAATTCTGGCAGATGATATGGGGCTCGGAAAGACGCTCCAAGCTATCGTATATATAGCCTCCGGGTTTGATACCGCCTTACAAAAAGCGAAGAGTCCTGCATCAAAGAAACACTATCTGGTTGTCTGCCCGACCTCATTGATCTATAACTGGCTGGATGAAATTGAGAACTTTGCTCCCTTTATACAAGCTGCGGTCGTAAGCGGAGCACCGCCGGAGCGGCAGGAGACCATTGAAAGTTATGAAAAGTATGATGTACTGATTACCTCGTATCCATTGATCCGCAGGGATATTATATTTTATGAAAAAATAGAATTTGATACGGTATTTATTGATGAAGCGCAATTTATAAAAAATGATGCTTCCTTAAATTCAAAGTCGGTAAAGAGGTTGAATGCAAAGCACCGGTTTGCGCTTACCGGAACACCGATTGAAAATAGCTTGTCGGAGCTTTGGTCGATCTTTGATTTCATCATGCCTGGCTACCTTAACAGCCATGCTAAATTCGTAGAAGTTTTTGAAAAACCGATTCTTAAGGAAGATACGAAGGCGCTCAATGATCTTCATATGCATATTTCGCCCTTTATCCTGCGACGGATGAAGAAGGATGTACTGACCGAGCTTCCGGATAAATATGAGACGAAGATGCTGACAGATCTAACCGAGGATCAGAAGAAGGTTTACCTGGCATATCTGGAGAATATCCGCAGTGAGATCAATTCGGACCTCAAGGAAAATGGTATGGAGAAGAACCGGATCAAGATTCTTGCTGCGCTTACCAGGCTGCGTCAGATCTGCTGCCATCCTTCCACCTTTATTGAAAATTATCAGGGCGGAAGCGGTAAGCTGGATTTACTGATGGAAGTGATTCCGGATGCCATTGCGAACGACCATCGAATTCTGGTATTTTCTCAATTTACGAGTATGTTAAAAATTATTGAAAATGAACTAAAGGATCTGGAAATCCCATATTTTTATCTGGAAGGCAATACCCCTACGGCAGAACGAAATGATTATGTAAAACGGTTTAATAGCGGTGAGGGAAAAGTTTTCCTGATCTCCTTAAAAGCAGGTGGCACCGGGCTTAACCTTACCGGAGCCGATACCGTAATTCATTATGATCCATGGTGGAATCCGGCGGTGGAGGAGCAGGCAACCGACCGTGCATATCGTATTGGCCAGCAGAATAAGGTACATGTGATGAAACTGATTACGAAGGGAACAATTGAAGAGAAGATTTATCGGCTTCAAAAGAAGAAGAGAGAGCTATCCGATACGGTGATCAGCTCCAAGCAGGTATTTATTAATACCTTAACAAGGGAGGAACTGGAGGAGCTTTTTGCTCCCGGTCCGATCAAATAGTGGATGAAAGAATTGCTTATTCGTTGTACGTGGATGTAAAAAGGTGTAAAATCGATTGAATCGCTCTCCTGTAGTGGCAGTAAAATCTGTTTACTTTAGGGAGAGCTATTTTTATCGTATAGAAGATTACGTCCTGTACGATAAAAATCTCATGCGAACATAGTTCGCATTGAGATGACGCACTCAGCACGTAACGAATACTTGAAACATGTATTCGTAAGTTATTTATCTACCTGCGGCAGAACGCGCTCGGCGCGAGAGTTTGCTAAGGCAAACTCTTTGATATGCAGAAATTTTGTTGTGATTAAGGAATCCTAAATTATTTATGCATATTGTATAATTAGAAAAAATAATGGTATGAATTGTACCAAAAAGGCATACCACGCAGAAATGAGGTAGAAGGTTGAAAGAAATACACTTTCAACCAATTTTGTGCCTGCGAAATCCTCGGCACAAATTCGGATGCACAAAATACATGTGCAGAAATGGAGTAAAAAATGAGGAATCATTTTATTGAAAAACCGGTATCTTTTAACTAGATTGATTTGACGGATGGTTTTTGTAGTTGCTTTACAAGGTCATTGTTAGAATTAGTCGTTCAGAACTGATTTATACAGTACCTTTTTTATGACCACACTGGTGGATAGGGCAAGTATGATTTTAAGAAGGTCAAATAGTATAAAGGGAAAAACACATAAGGTCAATGCATAATAAAAGCTGGTGTCGGATATAAAAGCAAACCAGAGCGTTCCGATGAAATAGCATAGGATTAGTGATAGAACCATTCCCAATGCTAAGGGCAGCAGCTTCCACTTCTTGAAATGATTTGCCAGGAAGGAGGTAAGAAACGACATAAGCGGATATGCCATCAGGTAACCGCCGGTCATTCCGGTCAGAACATGAATTCCTCCCTTAAACCCTGCAAAAATAGGAATGCCGAAAGCGCCTAGCAGCAGGTAGACGAAGACGGACAGAAATGCGGCGCGGGGCGGTAGAAGAGC
>SVEA01000200.1 GCA_015057615.1 Lachnospiraceae bacterium
AAAACAAGAAATGAAGAATTTAGCGGATATCTACGAGTGTCCCCAGATCATTGTCGGCCAAAATAAAGCTGCAGACTTGGCAAAATGCATTATTGAAGCAAAACCCAGTATGGTATTATTGCCATTTTTCGCTGATTGGCACAGTGATCATATTGAAGTTATGAGACTTTTACAGAGGGCAATAGATTATATTATGATAGATCAAGAAAAAGAAATTTCTTTTAATATAGGAATGTATCAGGTGTCTGTTCCGGTACCATTTCGTTATATAACGCACTGTTTACCTATGGAACACAATGAATGGCGAAGAAAGTGGAAAATTTTTAAGAAGGTTTATTTTACACAACGTAAAATCCCCTTTAAAAGGTTTGCGTATCAGGAGAGGATAAACGGAGCATTGTGTGGGGCATATGCTTGCGAAGTATATTCAATTATGCCTTACGAGGAATGGAAAGAGTTGGTGGAAAAATATGCGCCTAACGATAAGCTTATTAAGGAACTTAAAGACAATTTGCAAAGCATAACGGGTATTCGTAGATATTTGGAGGGTACTTATGGAAACTAGAAAACAATAATTATGGACTTGCCCTTCAAGCACTTGCTTTGAGCTATAAAATAAAGTCTGCTGAATATGATTCTGAATTTGTCCGTTATTACGATCAGCCTATTGCTGATAATTATGAATTGCAAAAGTTTAATTACTAAATTGATTTATATAAAGCGGGAAATGAAGTAATAAAAGAAATCACAGAAGATTTTACATTCTATGAGACGGATTTAAGAAAAGCAAAATCCCATAATGAATTCAAAAAACTGTCTAGCCAACAGATTGTGGCAATGTATAAGAAAGATACAGAGGTTGAGAATTATTTTCTGATGTTAAGGGGTCTAGAAATAGAAAGAAATTTGGTATAAATATTGGAGACTTTAAGGATGAAAAATAAATTGAGTGTTCAAGTGTTGATTTCTACTATGCATCAAAGTGATTATTCTTTGTTGGAAATAATGAATATTCAAACGAATGCGATTGTTGTTAATCAATGTAATGAAAACAAAACGCGTTTATTGAAATTGAAAGACAAAAAAGTTTTGTGGATTGATACTTCAGAGAGAGGATTAAGTCGTAGCAGAAATATGGCAATGAGAAATGCAACAGGAGATATTTGTATTTTGGCAGACGATGATGAGGAGTTCTGTGATGGATATGGTGATATAGTCAAGACTGCATTTAGTGATCATCAATTTTTCTCAATAATTAGATTTAGAATCCAGGGAATAGAAAAAAAATTTAAAAACTATCCTTCAAAAGAGTATTCGATTGGATATATTAAGTCACTAAAAATCTCTTCAGTAGAATTGGCATTCAGAAGAAAGGATGTTGTTACCAATGGGATATTTTTTGATGAATTGATTGGTTCTGGTACAGAATTTTTAATGGGGGAGGAGAACGCATTCATATATCAATGTTTATTAAAAAAGATGAAAGTGTTGTATGTTCCCAAGACTTTGGCAAATCTTCACATTGGTAATTCATCATGGTTTGATGGATTCAATATTGATTATTTTGTTGGACGTGGAGCCGCTTTTACAGCAATGAGTAAAAGAATGTCCAAATTACTGATTTTACAGTTTGCTATTAGAAAGTTTAATCTATATAAGAATGATATTGGATTTATTGCTTCTATACACTATATGATGCAAGGGAGGAAAAAATATTTGTCCCAGAAACAGGGGGGGAGATGGGATGGTAGGCTTAAATAATTAGGGATTAAAGGAGAAACTAATAATAGTTGTTTTTATAATCACCATTCATATATATGAAATGATCTTTGGAACGGTTAAATAGGCTAAAGGCAGAAAGTATGGTATAGTATACATTTATTGCGCTAGTGAGGATGGATTAAAAAAATTCGGAACTATATCACAAAAGCAATACATCTTAGTTAGTTCTTTGACAGAAAATAAAACAAGTTTTATATAAGATATGAAGAACAGAGGGGCATAAGAAAAATGCTGGAAATCGTAAAGGGGTTACCGTTTTAATAATAGACAAGGATAGCATATTTACATTAACATAGGAGGGGTTATGAAAAAGAAAGTTGGTTTAATACCTCTATTATATGATGAATATAATTATGGTGGGATATTACAGTTTTATGCCCTCCAAAGAACAATTAAGAATTTGGGATATGATTTCGAGATTGTTAAAGTGCCTGATGGTGGTTTGGTTTGTAGTCCAATGCGAAATCAAACATGGAAAAGCATTATTTTGAGATGTATCAAACCATTGCTGGATATAAGTGAAAAAAAAAATCAGCGAATTATTAAAAGAAATATTGAGAAGCGTATAGATAAAATTAATATATTTAAAAATAAGTATTATGGAGAATATGTTAATAAAACTGGAAATAATGACTGTATGCAATATGACGCAATAATTTGTGGAAGCGATCAGATTTGGAATCCTAAATGGGCCAAAAAAAGAACTATGCTGACATTCGTTCCAGATGAAGTAAATAAAGTGATTTATGCGGCGAGTATAGGATGTGAAGAAATGTCAGATGACGAGAAAGAAGCTTTCAAACCGCTCATTGAGAGAATACAGCATATTTCAGTACGAGAATTTTCTGCAAAGAAATTATTAAATTCATTTATTGTAGACAAAGATATTCAGGTTGTTTTAGACCCGACGCTCTTATTGTCACCAGATGAATGGAAGCAGTTAGAGGTAACACCAAAAACAAGAGGGTATATTTTGACTTATTTTCTTGGAGAATATGGTCAATATCATTTATTTATTAAACAACTTGCTGATACATATCAACTGCATATTATAAATATTTTGTTTGCATCTGGAGAACGAGTGGATAATGAGGCTTTTGGAGATCGGCAAATAGTCGATGCGTCACCGGAAGAGTTTATCGGATTAATATCAAATGCTGAGGCAGTATTTACAGATTCCTTTCATGCATGTGTATTTTCAACTTTGTTTCATCGAAGATTTTATGTATTTGAACGGAAAAGTAGCAGTAACATGGTAGGAAGGATAATGACCCTTCAGGAACATTTTAATCTCGGTAACAGAATTATCACGCTAAACTCTAAAGTGGATTTGACAGAAAGTATTGACTTTTCACACAATGATGAATACCAACGCAGATTGGCTGAGGCCTCTTTAACGTATTTAAGAGAGAGTATAGAAAATGAGTAAAAACAATAGTATGCAATTAAAAATTGGTGCGATTTTGTCCTATATACAAATGGCTGCACAGATTATCATGGGTTTGATATATACCCCTTTGATGCTTCGGTTATTAGGACAAAGCGAATACGGATTGTACAATACAGTGTCGTCAACAATTTCAATGCTTTCAATTCTTAGTCTAGGCTTTAATAGTAGTTATATAAGGTATTATGCCAGATATAAAAAGAGTGATGATGACGATAATATTGCGAAATTAAATGGATTATATTTGATTATTTTTTCTGTAATTGGCTGTGTCGCTTTTGCTTGCGGAATGTTCTTTCAGCAAAATCCTTATCTGATTTTTGCTGATGGTTTAACCGCATCGGAATACTCTACAGCAAAGATTTTGATGCTTTTACTGACAATAAACTTGTCCTTGTCATTTCCTATGTGCGTGTTTACGAGCATTATATCGGCTCAAGAACGATTTGTTTTCCTTAAGCTGATGGGTCTGGTTACAACACTTGCAGGACCATTGATTACCTTACCGCTATTGTTGATGGGATATCGTTCTATTGCTGTGGTAGGTGTAACTGTTACTCTGGCTTTAGCCACATACATAGTAAATGCGTATTATTCCGTTGTTAAACTTCAGACCAAATTTAAATTTCATGGTTTTGAAAATGGACTTTTTAGAAATTTGTTTATATATACATCTTTTATAGCTCTTGAGTTAATTGTAGATCAGGTAAATTGGAATATTGATAAGATTTTGTTAGGGCGTTTTAGAGGAACTAGTGCCGTTGCGATTTATTCTGTTGGATATTCGCTCTATTCATATTATCAGACATTTTCATGCTCAATTTCTGGAGTCTTTACAGCAAGGGTACATAGGATATTTAATGAAACAAAAGATGATATCGCATTACAGAGAGTACGTCTAACAGAACTATTTACTCGCATAGGTCGTCTGCAATTTTTGGTACTTGCTCTGGTTGCCAGTGGTTTGGTGTTCTTTGGTAAGCAATTTATTACTATCTGGGCAGGAAGAGATTATGCCGATTCATATTATGTATCATTGCTTTTGGCTATTCCGGCATCAATTGCCTTGATACAAAATTTGGGAATTGAAATACAAAGAGCAGAAAATAGACATCAATTTAGGAGTATTGCTTACTTTGTAATGGCTTGCATAAACCTTGGAATGTCAATTGTATTTTGCCAATTATATGGTGCTATAGGTGCCGCGCTAGGAACTGCATTAGCACTGATTTTTATAAATGGGTTGGTTATGAATATATATTATCATAAAAAATGTAATATCGATATTCTTTATTTTTGGAAAGATATTCTTAGTATGGCGAAGGGAATGATAGGACCGATTACATTAGGCATTTTAATGAATGCATTTGTAGATCTGTATCGAGTTATATACTTGTTACCTGCAATTGCTTTATATAGTGCGGTATATTGTGTATCGATGTATGTGTTGGGTATGAATGATTATGAGAGGCAGTTACTGACAGGACCGGTAAAAAAAGTCTTAGGAAATTAGGTGTTTAATGTGATTAAGATAGAAAAAAAAGAAAAATGCTCTGGATGTAGTGCTTGTATGGCTAGCTGTCCGGTTCATTGTATTGAAATGAAAGAGGATGAAGAAGGTTTCTATTATCCGGTAGCTAACGAAAAAACATGTAAAAATTGTGGTAGATGCGAAAGAGTCTGTCCGATTTTTATGAAATCACATGCAGAACAAGAGATAAAGGGAGCATATGCAATAGTTAGTAAAGATACAGAAGAAAGATTAATGAGTTCTTCGGGTGGAGTATTCTCTTTGTTAGCGAAAGAAGTATTGTCTGAGGGCGGTGTTGTATTTGGTGCTGCAATGGCAAATGATTGGAAATCTGTAAATCATGTTGTGATTAAAAAAGATATAGACTTGAACTTACTCCGTGGCTCTAAATATGTTCAGAGTAAAATAGGTGATGCCTATTTACAAGCCCAAAAGTATCTTGATAAAGGGCGTAAGGTGCTATTTACTGGAACACCATGTCAAATAGGTGGGTTAAGACAATTCCTTAACAGAGATTACAAAAATCTTTATTTACAAGATATAATTTGTCATGGTGTACCTTCTACATATGCTTGGGAAGAATATGTGAATTTTCGTGAGAAAAAAGTAGCTTCTACAACGAAGAAAGTATTATTCAGACATAAGAAGTATGGATGGAAAACATACTCTGTATTATTTAAGTACTCAAATGGCACAGAGTATGATAGAGTTCATGGCGAAGATTTGTATATAAAGATATTTTTGGACAATTATGATCTTAGACCAAGTTGTTACAATTGTGCATTTAAGCATCTTGAACGGCATAGCGATATAACTTTGGCAGACTTATGGGGGGCACAAGATATGACCCCTGAATTAGACGATAATAAAGGAGTTTCACTTGCAATTGTGCATTCTGAAAAAGGAGAACGATTGCTTGCGAATATTTCGGACAAGATAATAACGCAGGAAGTTCCTTTGCATCAAGCTATATCACACAATACTTCTATGATAGAATCAGAAGTTCGTCCACCAGAAAGAGATGATTTTTATAATGATTTGAAAGAATTAGGCTTTCAGGGTATAGAGAAGAAATATTATCCTATGACCGTAAAACAGAAAGTGATACGGTGGTTAAGAGGTACAAAACGAGAACTGCTGTATCGAAGTAAAAATAAACTTTGGGAAAGGAAGTAAAATTAACAATGAAGAAATCAAAGGATCTATCAAACTTAGAAAATTTAAAAATCGCTGTTGCTGGAACTGGCTATGTTGGCTTGTCAATAGCTATCCTTTTATCACAAAAACATCATGTTACAGCTGTGGATATCATTCCTGAGAAGGTCGAGAAGCTAAACAATCGGATTTCTCCTATTCAGGATGACTATATAGAGGAGTATTTGGCTCATAAAGAGCTTAACCTTACCGCTACATTAGATGCAAAAGCTGCGTATAAAGCTGCAGACTTTATAATTATCGCAGCACCGACGAATTACAATTCTGAAGCAAACTTCTTTGACACATCTGCAGTAGAGGAGGTCATTGAAACAGTACTGTCTGTGAATCTAAATGCTATTATGGTTATCAAATCAACCATTCCAGTTGGATATACAGAGTTTGTAAGAAAAAAGTATAATACTTTTAATATCATTTTCAGTCCAGAGTTTTTAAGAGAGTCAAAGGCATTATATGATAATTTATATCCCTCCCGTATTATAGTGGGTATCGATTCGGAAGATGAGCATATTATAGAAGCTGCTCATACTCTTGCATTACTTCTACAAGAAGGCGCTTTAAAGGAGAACATTGACACAATGTTTATGGGCTTTACTGAGGCAGAAGCGGTTAAGTTGTTTGCCAATACTTACCTTGCTCTTCGTGTATCCTATTTTAACGAACTTGATACTTATGCAGAGATGAAAGGTTTGGATACACAGGCAATAATTAATGGTGTTTGCCTTGATCCACGTATCGGCATGCATTATAATAACCCTAGCTTCGGGTACGGTGGTTATTGTTTACCTAAGGACACAAAGCAGTTATTAGCAAACTATCAAGATGTACCTCAGAATATGATGACTGCGATTGTAGAATCTAACCGTACTCGGAAGGATTTTATTGCAGATCGAGTTTTACATATGGCTGGATATTATGGTTATGGGAAAGATAATGAATGGAATAAACTCTTGGAACAAGAAGTAGTCATCGGTGTATATCGCTTGACTATGAAATGTAATTCAGATAATTTCCGACAGAGTTCGATTCAAGGTGTTATGAAACGAGTAAAAGCAAAAGGTGCTACTATAATTGTATATGAGCCTACATTAGAGAATGGTGTTAAGTTCTTTGGCTCTGAGGTTGTTAATGACCTTTCAGAATTTAAGAAACGCTGCAATGTTATTATCGCAAATCGCTATGCATCAGAATTGGATGATGTGCAGGATAAGGTTTATACAAGAGATGTATTTAGACGCGATTAATTTGATTAAATGAAAGGAAAATTAAGGTGATAAACAGGTGTTGTACCATAGTATTAAACACGAAGGATATCGGTTTTTCTTTAAAATATCCTATAGAATACTATGGTAATCCATGGATATGTTTGTTTGCAATCAAGGAAATTATTTAATTGGTATAATTATTTATACAGAGTGAAAAGAAATTTATTATAAATAACTGCTAAAAGAGAGGATAAATATATGAAAGGGATCATACTAGCAGGTGGTAGTGGGACAAGACTCTATCCACTAACCATGGTTACAAGTAAACAATTACTTCCCGTATATGACAAACCAATGATTTACTATCCTTTATCCATTCTTATGAATGCAGGTATCAAGGATATCCTTATTATCTCTACCCCAGAGGATACGCCAAGGTTTGAAGTTTTATTCGGTGACGGTCATCAGTTCGGTATTAACCTATCCTATAAAGTACAGCCTTCTCCGGATGGTCTGGCGCAGGCTTTTATTCTGGGGGAAGATTTTATAGGCAATGACAATGTTGCAATGGTTTTGGGAGACAACATCTTCCATGGACATGGTTTAAACAAGAGATTAAAACAGGCTGCGAATAAGGAGCATGGTGCCACCGTATTTGGGTACTTTGTAGATGATCCGGAACGCTTTGGTGTTGTTTCATTTAATCGGAACGGGAAAGCGATATCGATTGAAGAGAAACCGAAAGCACCAAAGTCAAACTATGCGGTAACTGGTCTGTACTTCTATGATAATCGGGTGGTTGAGTATGCGAAAAACCTAAAGCCATCTGCACGAGGGGAGCTTGAGATCACAGATATTAACCGCATCTACCTTGAGAATGGGGAATTGGATGTTGCTGTTCTCGGACAAGGCTTCACCTGGCTAGATACCGGAACCCATGAGTCATTAGTAGATGCGATGAACTTTGTGCATACCATAGAGACCCATTCTCATCGTAAGATTGCCTGCTTGGAGGAAATCGGTTATTTGAACGGCTGGATCAATGCTGATCAGATGCAGGAAGCATATGAAAAGTATAAAAACAATCAGTACGGTAAGTATCTAAAGGATGTATTAGACGGAAAATTTATTGACAGATAGATTGTATTAGCATACAAGGGAGAAATATTATAAAAACAGGAAAGATATCATTGCCGGAAATCATTATTATAGAATCGGATTGCTATTAAATAAGCGAATATTAGATTTATTAATCGATATATTTGAATACTATTTGTGAAAAGGAAAATAAAGGACAATGAAGAAAAGTAAAGAAAATGAAAATATTTTTCAAAAAATTAATAAAAGTAGAAAGATGCAAATTATAGTATGTGTGGTTTTAAGTGCTATTGTTATCATTGGATTTCTTGTTCTAAATAGGATTATAGATAGAAACAAGTTTTATGAATACTCATTAACAGAAGATATTAATATAATTAATTCAATTGAAGATATCAGTATTGATAAGGATAGCATAACTATAGATGGTTATGCATTTATGCTAGAAACTGATTCGTCAAAGGCATCAATATCTTTGTTTTTACGTGATGTTATTAATGGTGAGGAGATATGGCTAGACGTTGAACAAATTGCCAGAGCTGATGTTAATTCGTATTTTTTGTCTGAATATAATTATGAACAATCGGGTTTTCATGCATCATTAAAAGAAAAATTAAAGGAAGATGTATGCTATGAAGTGATTATTAATTTGGATTATACGGATAACAGTTCAAATAAAATAAGAAAGACAGTTTCATCCCACCAGTTTCTATTAAATGGTCAACTTTATGATTATAATCCAATTGAGTTTGATAAACCAGATTTAGATATAAACTCAAAATTACTACGTGAAATATTTACTGATGGTAAGTTATGCTTTTATCGGAAAGAAGCCGGAATGTATGTTTTTCAATATGATGGAAAGCTATATTGGATTGCAAATGATGATTTCGAGTTTAATGAAAATGGTCAGACTCATATTATATATCATTTATATACTCCACAAATTAACAAGCTTCCACTTGAACGAATTCAATATAAATTTGATAACTTGGATTTTTACTTTGAGCAATATGAATATAAGGATGAGGTAACAGCCCCATATAGGGTTGCTATTCGAGATATACCAGATGATTATGCCATTGCTTATGTTACAACTGGAAATTATGATGTTGAAACTGCGACAGATTTTTGGAGCGAATCATTTCATTTAGATGATCTTTTTAATTGAAAATTTATTGATAGGTAGATCGCATTTGTTGAATCAGTGATTATACGAGGAGAAATATTTATGAAAGCAGTAGAGACAGCATTACCGGAAGTCCTCATTATAGAACCGGATTGCCATGGGGATTATCGGGGATGGTTTATGGAGACTTATAGCGAACCGAAGTATAAGGAGCTTGGTATCATGAATCATTTTGTTCAGGATAACCATTCCATGTCAGCGAAGAAGGGTACCCTTCGAGGGATACACTTTCAGAACGATCCTATGGCACAGGCGAAGCTTGTGCGGTGTACGAAGGGAATCGTAATTGATGTTGCAGTTGATCTACGAAAAGGTTCCCCCAGATACCGGCAGTGGGTATCGGTTGAATTAAGTGGGGAGAATAAGAAGCAGCTTTATGTACCTCGCGGCTTCGGACACGGCTTTATTACATTAACGGACTATGTGGAGTTTGAATATAAGGTGGATAATGTATATTCAAAGGAGCATGATCGTGGTATCCGATTTGATGATCCTTCCATTGGCGTGGATTGGGGAGGGTTATTAAACGGAATTGAGCCGATCCTATCGGAGAAGGATATTAACGCTCCTTTGTTAGAGAATAGTGATTGCAATTTTATATACAAAGCTTCAAATTAATATTTTATAGGGAAAATTGATTCGAGTGTCATAAGTTATATAAACAAAGAAAATGAATAGGACCTTATATATATATTCAGGTTGGCTAAGACCGGCTTACCGCAGGCTGTTTATGTTTGAGTTGAGACTCAGGTGAAAATAGAGCCTACTTGTGTGATGTTTTCACTAAGCTATGAGGCTCAACGGAGAATATGCCAAGGAAGGTAAGGGCAGCCAAATGAATATATATAAGAGGTTCTATTCATATCAAAATCTTAAAATAACTTATGACATTTATATCAAAATTATTGAATTTTTATCAAGAAACCTTTATACTAAGGGTAAAATTAAATAAAGATACTAAGGAGAAAAATCATGGACGAACAGCATGTGGTACAAATGGATGAAGAAGAGATCAGTTTAAAAGAACTGTTTCTGGCTCTTTGGAAACAGAAAGTATTGATTATTAGCATAACCCTCATCATGGCATTGCTTACTGGGATTATCAGCGTGTTTTTTATTCCTCCCGCATATCATTCGAAATTAAATATTATTATTCATATGCCGGAAACCTTTCATACGAAATATGGGGATTACACACTGCCGATTACTTCGAACGACCAGTATATCAACTTAATTACAAGTAACGATATCCTCATTCAGACGATTGATGCGATGGGATATGATACGAATGAGGTTACGATTGAAAAATTAAGAGAACGAATAACGATTGGAGCAATTGCTAAAACGAATGGCATGGAGCAGAATAGCTTTGATGTTACTGTAGAAGCCGGCAATCCATTGGAAGCACAGCAATTAGCACAGGCACTATTTGATAATTATATGGAATTTATTGATGTTACTACGGTTGAAGGAGCTCTAAATCATTTTACGACGCAGTTTACCACAAGTCTGAAATCCTTGCAGGTATCCTTAGATACGACACAGAAGCTTCTGGCTAAGAATGAGGAATTGTTAGCGGAGACATCGCAGACGATTAACCAGAAGGAAGCGATGAATGAGATTGAGTCGCAGGTAGATGCCGGAGAATTTATTGTATTAGAGAATGTGATTAATCCCAATTATACGAAGGTAGAGAACGATATTATTGGGAATAAACAAGCCATCAACAGCATAGAGAATAGTATACGGGTACAGAATGAATATTTAGCGGAACTGGATAGCATGTGGGACCGGTTAAGTGCTTATTATGAAACCGGTGATTTCAAAGATTTACAATCGAATATGGTAAGTGTAACTAAGTCAAACATATATCTACCTTCTGCAGCCGTGGTGCCAAGCCATAAGACAAGCCCAAGCAATGCCAAGAATGTTATCCTGGGAACCTTGCTTGGAGGCATGGTTGGCGTACTGGCAGCATTTATTAAGGAATACTGGTTTAAGAAGAACTAGTATTATAGGAAATGCAATAATATGGAGGATAAGCTCTGTGGAGACGGTGGTGTATTCGCTAGTTACTGTTCACACATGGGCAAAGTCTATAATATGATTTCGACAAATGATATCTGATAAGGAGTATTTGCATTCGTTGGTACTTTGGCTCCGTATTTTGGAGCCTTATGTACCGCTACGTAATGCAACTAAGCGAAAGCGTCTCCGATTC
>SVEA01000201.1 GCA_015057615.1 Lachnospiraceae bacterium
CTTTGCAAAGTACGCAAGAGTCAGGAGCATGTCAGGAATGACCGGAGCCGAGGCGGCGGAGCGCATTTTACATTCCTCCGGCATCTATGATGTCAGCATACAGCGGGTAGCCGGACAGCTGAGCGATCATTATGACCCTCGGACGAAGGTACTTCGGTTATCTGATTCGGTTTATGGAGATACCTCCGTGGCCGCCATTGGTGTCGCTGCTCATGAATGCGGTCATGCAATTCAGCATAATAAAGCTTATGTTCCGCTGAAGGTCAGAGCAGCCATCGTACCGGTAGCTAATTTTGGATCTTCGCTTGCGATGCCTTTGATTTTAGTCGGAGCGATCTTTGCCCATTCCCAATTTCTGATTGATCTGGGTATTTGGTTGTTCTCCTTTGCGGTTATATTTCAGCTGATTACCCTTCCGGTGGAATTTAATGCTTCCAGAAGAGCGGTGGCAAGGCTTGGAGAAACGGGAATTCTCTACGGGGATGAGATCCATGCAACGAAGAAGGTACTCGGTGCAGCCGCTTTGACCTATGTGGCGGGAACCGCTGCATCCCTTCTTCAGCTGCTGCGTTTGATCCTATTGTTTGGCGGAGGAAGAGACCGTGACTAAGTACGCAAAAGAGGAAAGCAGCCGTACCGGTAATTCTGTTGTTCATAATACGCCTGTTCATAATTCAACAATGAAAAAATTGAATTCCAGAGAGATTGTACTGGATATGCTTCTGGAAATTCTTGAAGAAGGAAAGTTTAGCCATACCGTTTTAAATCAGACTTTAAATAAATATCAACACCTGGAAAAGCAGGAGCGCGCCTTTATCAATAGGCTTTGCATTGGAACGGTAAAGAGATATCTTACCCTGGATTATCGAATTAATACGGTGGCGTCCCTGCCGGTGAAGAAGATGAAGCCGCTCATTCGAAACCTTTTAAGGCTGAGTGCCTATCAGATCATGTACATGGATCAGATTCCGGTTTCTGCGGTCTGCAATGAGGCGGTAAAGCTGGCGAAGAAGAGAGGCTTTGCAAAGCTTTCCGGCTTTATAAATGCCGTACTTCGATCGATTGTTCGAACGAATGCCGAATTTACCCTGCCGGATAAGGAGAAGGAGCCGGCTTATTATCTGGAGATCGCCTATTCCGTTCCGAGCTGGCTTATGAAAGAGCTGCTGGAGCAATATCCGTACGATTCGGTGGAGCGTATGCTCTCTGCCTCGTTAACGGAGAAGAAGACCTCAATCCGGTGCAATTTGAAGAAAGCTTCCCCGAATCAATTAAAGAAGCAGTTGCAGGAGGAAGAGGTCGTGGTCGAGGACAGCGGATATCTGGATTATGCTTTCTATATAAAAGACTATGACTATCTTGATAAATTAAAAGCCTTCCGCGAGGGCTGGTTTACCGTTCAGGATGTCAGTTCCCAATTGGTCTGCCAGGTCGCCGATATCAAAGAAAATGATTTTGTTGTGGATGTCTGTGCAGCCCCCGGCGGAAAATCCCTGCACGCTGCAGAGAAAGCCAAAACGGTGTCGGCGAGGGACCTGACCGAATATAAGATACATTTTATTGAAGAAAATAGAAATCGTCTGGGTCTTACCAATGTGGAACCGCTCGTCTGGGATGCAACGGTTTTTGATCCGTCCATCGAACAAAAAGCGGATATCGTGATTGCCGATCTTCCCTGCAGCGGTCTGGGGGTTTTAGGAAAGAAAGCAGACATAAAATACAAGCTGACACAGAAACAACAAAAAGAATTGGTAGAATTGCAAAGAAAGATGTTAGCGACGGTGAAGGATTATGTAAAAAGCGGTGGTATTTTAATTTTCAGCACCTGCACCGTGAATAAGGAAGAGAATATTAATAATCGAGACTGGTTTTTACAAAACTTTGATTTTGTGGCGGAAAGCTTAAATCCCTATCTCCCAAAAGAGTTGCAGGATGAGAATACAAGCAAGGGATATCTGCAGCTGCTTCAAGGGGTTCATGAGACCGATGGGTTCTTCCTGTCCCGGATGCGAAGAAAATAATATTTGACAGAAAATGATAAGTATTATATTATGTTTATTTCGAATATAGAAAAAACAATCCATTGGCTGCAAGAATATAGAATAGGGTATGAAGGTTGAAAGGATCACGGTAATAAAAATGAATGATTTAGATATAAAATCACTTTCCTTAGAGGAATTGAGTGAGAAATTGAAAGGTCTCGGACAACCGGCTTTTCGTGCAAAACAAATCTTTAGCTGGCTTCATAATAAGCTCGCAGTCAGCTATGATGAGATGACGAATATCTCCAAAGATCTTCGTGAAACCTTGAAAGAAAGTGAGCCGCTCATTGTTCTGGAAGAAGTAAAGGCGCTCCATTCACAGAAAGATGAAACCGTAAAATATTTATTTCGTCTAAAGGATGACCGGGTGATTGAAAGCGTGCTGATGAAATACCGTTACGGAAACAGCGTATGCATCTCTTCCCAGGTTGGCTGCCGAATGGGGTGTAAGTTCTGTGCTTCAACGATCGGGGGAAAAGAACGGGATCTGCTCCCCTCCGAGATGCTGGATCAGATCTATCGTATCCAATCACTGACGGAAGAACGGGTATCCCATGTGGTGGTGATGGGAACGGGAGAACCTTTTGATAATTATGACAATCTGATGCGGTTTATCAGAATTCTAACGGATCCGAACGGACTGGACCTCAGTGCAAGAAATATTACGGTTTCCACCTGTGGTATTCCGGATGGCATACGGGCATTTGCCGAGGAAGAACTGCCGATTACATTAGCACTTTCTCTTCATGCTCCGAATAATGAGATACGGAAGCAATTGATGCCGGTTGCTGCAAAATATGATTTATCGGAGGTTTTGGATGCTTTTCGGTATTATTATGACAAAACTGGAAGAAGGCTTACCTTTGAGTATAGTCTTGTAGAGGGGGTCAATGATGAAGCGGAGCACGCGAAGGAGCTTTCAAGGCTAATAAAAGGTCTCAATTGCCATGTGAATTTGATTCCCGTAAATCCAATAAAAGAGCGCAATTTCCGCCAATCCGAAAGCAAAAGAGTACTTAATTTCAAAAATATACTTGAAAAAAACAGAATAAATGTTACTATTAGAAGAGAAATGGGAGCAGATATCAATGCTGCCTGCGGACAACTAAGGAAGAGCTATATGGACAATAATATTGTCTGAAGGGTTGTCCTGTACTAGGAGGTGCAGACTTGGAAGCATTTTCAATAACTGATATTGGAGAGAAACGAAGGGTAAACCAGGACTATGTTTTCTGCGAGATAAATCCGGTTGGACAACTTCCGAATTTATTTATTGTCGCAGATGGAATGGGAGGACATAATGCCGGTGATTATGCTTCAAGATTCTGTGTTGAGTATTTTACACAAAGGATAAGGTCGAGCGAAAATCCTTCTCCCATCCCATTGATTGAGACGTCAATCCGAGAGACGAATGAGGTCTTAAGAGACAAGGCGAAGGAAAAGGCTGAATTAGAGGGTATGGGAACGACCTTTGTGGTTGCGACCATATTTGATAGAACGATGTATGTGGCAAATATTGGTGATAGCAGGTTATATGTTATCGGTAAGGAAATGAAACAAATCACGGAAGACCATAGTCTTGTTGAGGCAATGGTCAAAACGGGAGAACTTAACCGGGACCAGGCAAGAGTTCATCCGAACAAGAACATAATTACCAGAGCGCTTGGTGCGAATGAGACGGTCGAGCCTGACTTTTTTGAAGTGGATTTAGAAGAGGAAGATATTGTACTTATGTGCTCCGATGGTCTGACCAATATGTTGGAAGATAAGTTGATTGAGAAAATTGTCAAAGAAAATGATAATCCGGAAATAGCAGCGGAAACCTTAGTAAGAGAAGCCAATAAAAACGGCGGGAAAGACAATATTGCAATCATCATTATTAGTTTAAAGAAGAGGTGAGGAACATGTTAAAATCCGGTATGATTATCAGTGATCGGTATGAAATCGTTGATAAAGTTGGCTCAGGTGGAATGGCGGATGTCTATAAGGCAAAAGATCAGAGACTAAATCGTTTTGTCGCTATAAAGATTTTAAAACCAGAATATTCCAGTGATAAAAGCTTTGTCAATAAATTCAGAGGGGAAGCACAATCCGCAGCGGGGCTGTCCCATCCCAATATTGTAAATGTATATGACGTTGGGGATGACAGCGGACTTCATTACATTGTAATGGAGCTGGTGGAAGGAATTACACTGAAGAGATTTATTGAGAAGAAAGGTAAACTTGAGATTAAGGAAGCAGTCGGTATTGCGATACAGATCGCACAAGGTATGGAGGCTGCTCACAACAATAATATAATCCATCGGGATATTAAACCTCAGAATATTATTATTTCCAGAGAAGGCAAGGTTAAGGTAACGGATTTTGGAATCGCGAAGGCTTCGAATTCCAATACGATAACCTCGAATGCTATGGGTTCCGTTCATTATTTATCACCGGAACAGGCAAGAGGCGGATATAGTGATGAAAAGAGTGATATCTATTCTCTTGGTGTAACAATTTATGAAATGCTTTCCGGCAAAGTACCGTTTGCCGGTGATAATACCGTGTCAGTTGCACTTCTTCACATTCAGGGTGAGGCTATGCCTCTTCGTGAATTGGATCCGGAAATTCCAGTCAGTTTAGATAAAATTGTTCAAAAATGTATGCAGAAACGTCCAGAAAGACGATATCATTCTGCTTCTGAGCTGATTGCCGATTTAAAGAAAGCGATCGCTCATCCGGATGGGGATTTTGTGCAGATACCTGCATTTATTGCAAATGATTCTCCGACGATCAATATATCGGATGATCTGAGTAGAATAAAGAACAGCGCGTATATGGAGGAAGAGGATCATGAGCTGAACACCGGATATACCAATAATGCGGTGGAAGACGATGATGAGGATCTGGATAGCGTTGATTCGAAGATGGATAAATTCGTGGTTGCCGGCAGTATTGTAACGATTGTTGTTTTGGCATTGGCAATTACCTTTATCGTACTTTGGTTTGTTTTCCCGAATAATAAGAAGAAACCGGGAGATACGACGGATCCAGAAATAACCGTAACTCCCGATCCGGAGCTTACACCGACACCATCGGAAGAGCCAAGCGTAGAAACCTTCGAGGTTCCTAAAGTGATTGGTCTTACCAAGGAAGATGCAGATGCACTCATTAAAACAAGATATGAGCATGCAAATATTCGCTATGGAGAGGGTTATTCGGACGATATTGAGGAAGGACTTGTTTGCGAGCAATATCCGCAGGAGAATACCGAGTATCCGGTGACCTCAGAGGTTAAGCTGACGGTCAGTGTCGGGAAAAAACCGATTGAAATTCCGGATGTTGCCGGACTTACCGAGGCACAGGCGGAGAAAAAGCTAACGAGCAGCGATTATCAGTTTGTTGTAGAAAAGGAACATGTGGCGGATGATAAAGTAGCAGAAGGTATCGTAATCTCTACAAAACCGGAGAGAGATACCAAGGTTGTAAAGGGAGCTACCGTTACGATGGTGGTTAGTACAGGTCCGGAAAACAAGCAGGTATC
>SVEA01000202.1 GCA_015057615.1 Lachnospiraceae bacterium
CAGGCGGAATATTCGCCTGCTATTGACATACATAGGTATGTACTGTTATATATAAAATAAGGTCTGAAAGCTTATCACTATGCCTTCAGACCAGTTATTATCATAGAAGATCAGTATTTACAGACTTTTCTTCACACACTCCTTATTTCCTTATTTCTGTGCATTTAAGAACTCCACAAAGGAAAAAATTCTATAATAGAATTAATGTTATATATTATCCGTTTAATTTAATTATTAAATAATGCACTTTATCTATCTCACAAAGTACAATTTGGAATTTAATCATCTTTTTCTGGAGAAAATCCAAAATTCGTGCATCAATTTTGTTACCTCGATACCAAAACGACATTACTCCATCTTCTGTAAGAAGATTTGTCCTAGCAAATTCAATAAATTGAAGTAATTCATCTACCGCATCTATGTCTTCACCAATAACTGTCGAGTCATAAAAGATAGCATTATAACATTTTTCAGAATTGAAATTCTGCCAAAATCCTTGGAAAACCTTAATATGCTTTTGATTTGCGTATTTTTCTCTAGCAATAGTACATATTATCGGATGACATTCAATAATAACGTGCTCTTCTGTCCCTATATCTTCCGCTTCCTCTGCAAATACACCAAGTCCGTATCCCACTTCCAATAATCGGACATCTTTTTTACCGTCAATGACATATTCCGCATATCTTTTCATTATTTTTTTCTGATCAAATGTCATTATTCTCTGCTGTCCAATGTAGTATCCGTCTAAACGATTCTCAATATCGCTATCCAAATATTCTTTATAATCTACTTCAAGTTTTAATCTATCTCGCATCAAAGAATCCCCCCCTTGTCAACAATTAAATAAGGAGACCTACCTACAATGACATATTTTATATTGCTGTAGTGCCCATTACTTCCTTGTACATTTCTCAAGAATGATGTCCATTTAACATTAACTCTCTGTCTCTTATAATTAGATAATAAAATGCCAGAAATATAATTCTCGAATACATCAACTTTACCAATAAAATCATAAAAAAATGGTATGTCCCTGTCATCGATTGTTATATTATTTGACACTTCAACAATTGGGAAGGTCAATGCTCTTTTTATTTGTCCTTTAGCAATTGTGAATCTTTGATCTTCTTTTGTATATTTTTCGTATTTCCCCTTATCAATATAGATTCTGTCTATATAATCATTTCCAAATGTATCAAATGAATCACTGAATACACTGCTCGTATTGTAAGGTAAATCAGAAAACTTGAAGTTATCCATTAAATATGCATATTCTGTGAAAATACTATGGATATAATTTTCTGTGCAAACAATTTGAGTAACCGGAAGTGTTAACCATAAATGTGTAACTCTTGGTGATATCATTATAATATTTGACTCATCAGTCCTATAGATAGAACTTTCAATATTATTTGTTTCATATTGAAAATCGTCATAAATCTTGTCCATGCTTTTTTCACAGAAAAGCAATCTTCTTTTTTTTAATTGATTCGCATAGTAATAAGGGGTTGTTGAACATTTCCGGATTCCCTCAGAATTAAAAAAAATTTTTTCTACAGAAACACTGGTGATTTCGCAAATTACATTTTCTGCTTTTTGATTTTTTACTCCTTGGGTCAACTTGCCGCTTTCGTAACACCTACTCGTTTCATTAATTTTTCTATGAGATCTGCTATTATTCTTATTTAAAAACATGATACTCAAAAACAAATTGTCCCAAATATTTCTTAACTCTTGTTTCGTTCCAAATGTCGAATTAATTACAGATACCCCCTCTAAGGTTTCTACATAACAACTAATTTCTTGAATGTGTAATCTTTCTGATATTTTTTCTCTATTTTCAAAGTATATAAATATTTCATAATATCTATATTTGTGACTCGAACTTCCTATAATTTCTCTGATTTCTTCTTCTGCTTCAAATATATTCATAATTTACATCTACTTTCATAAACGCTAATATGTGTGGACCACCAGCATCAACTTTAATACTCCCACCCTTTCCACAACTGGAAGAACCCAAACAAACTTTTGAATCATCTGCTATTTCACAAATATTGTTGAACACTGAAAAGACAGTATCATCAATTGATATTCTCTTCACTCTTTCTACTATTCTTCCATTTCTAATTAAATAAGCTTCATTGGATCTGATTGAAAAAGAACCATCTAAACTGCAATTTCCAGAAGTTACACTTACTACATATATACCAAAATCAATCGATGCTATAATATCATCAACTTTTTTACTACCTTTGAGCATATAAGTATTAGTCATTCTGATATGACTCGGATGATTCCAACTGGAACTTCTACAGTTTCCCGTATTTTTAATTCCATACCTTTCGGCTATCTTCTTATTTGTTAAATAGCTAACCAATTCTCCACTTCTAACTATATAGTTCTCAGTTGCATATGTACCTTCTTCATCAAACGCAATATTTCCAGCCCCATTTGGTGTGTTACCCGAATCAACAATACTAACCCTCGTATCAAATATTTTACATCCTAGTTTTTCATAAAAAGCGGACCCAGTATCTATCATATCGCCTTCTGCCATATGTCCAACTGCCTCATGGCACAAAAATCCTGTGGCCTGATTGCTAAGTAAAACTTTTTCAATGCCACAGAACTTAATTTCAGTCAATGGATAATGATAAAAGCACAGTCTTCGCTTAAATTCTTGAAAAAAATCATTATTGTGTATCACTTTTTCAAGAGAACCAGTACCTCCGCAACATACTAGTAATCTTTCACTTTCCTTATACACGGTAATTTTCAATTCATACTTTTCTAAGATACTCTTCTTATCATCAACACATAAAGTATCGAGTTTTTGTCTTAACGTCACCACAACTTCTTCAACATTATCGTTAAAGGCGATTTTATTAATTTTGCTTGATATATTGATGAAATCTTTCTTTTTCATTGAATAAAGCATTTCTTTTTCTATAGACCAATTAATAACTTCATTGCACCAACGCTCCTGTTCTAATGGACTCGTGGAATAGTAAAATATCCTATCTTTTGTTCTATATTTAAAACCAGCTTGGGTACTTTTTGAAAACCGTGTTATTTCACCATTTTTTTCAGATATGCTCATACGACTGTTACGTTGATAATTCATGTTTTTCCACCACACACCTTACAATTAGAAAAATGCTTACCATGATAAATAGAATAATACCACTTAACATAACAGCCAAGAAAATATCATAATCTGCCACTTTGCCACATACCAAAATAATTATAGAGTAAAACAATCTAAACAACAGACTTTTAACTGAATTAATTGTTGCACGATATTTAGATGATATTTTATTATTTATTAAAGTTGTAATTTTAACATTTCCCAATGCTCTACTAGCAGAAGTAATCAATAATAAAAAAACAAAAAATCCATTTTGAGATATTCCAATTGCAATAAGGATCAACGCAGGCATAAGCATAATAATCGAAAAAGGGACTTTCTTGCATTTTGGCGCAATATAAGAAAAAATCGAAGCCATCACCGTCAATAATGCAGCAAAAAAGCCAAAAAAGGAGACAGGTAAATTTGCAGAAAGCATTATTTGCTGTGAGAATTTAGTCCCTATTAGGGTGCTTGCCATAAAAAAGCCAGCCAAAATCAATACCGTTGCTACAGCCTTTATCTCTTTACGTTTGTATTGTATATTTTCTTCAATATTTTCCTTTCCATAATCAAATTGCTTGGGGGACTTTACCAAAGTTAAAATACATAATCCAACTATAACAAAAATCGTTTGTACAACTACATTGATATTCATTGACACTCCTGCAATTATGCCACCAAGAATGCTTCCAATAATGGATGCAAAATATCCATATGACGCTATTTTGGAATATGTCACTTCAAATTTATCTTCTACACCGCTCTCTTTCAATGTGTCATATAGCAATGCATCATCGGACCCACTAATCAATGTATTCATCAACGCCATAAAAAAATAAGCAATACTTATAACCCTGAAGCCCTTTCCGAAGATAAACCCCATAAACCCTAGCATACCACATATTAGTCCCAATATAATACTTTTCTTGTATCCAATCTTATCTGATATATATCCTGTGGGAACTTCCAACAGAAAAATAAGAATTGAAAAAATGGAATAAATCATATATATTTGAGATGCAGTCAAATCTTTTTGTAAAAAAAATGCCACTTCAATTGCTGAAAACAAATCAATAGATGTAAGTATTGAAACTAGAGCTAGTCTTCGTACATTTCTATCGTTTATCAAGTCTTCACTCCTCCCAAAGCATTCAACTCTTCCATACCAAAAATATTTTTATATTTTTGTGAATACCAATCACAGAATGATAAGCATTCTCTACATTCTGCAGGAATGCTAAATTTTTTCTTGCTATCATCAGATAGTGCAACATCCGAATAATCTGGACCAATTATATACTCTTGAAACAAAGTCAATACCCCGTTATTATTATACTTAGCATCAAGGACGCACATTGGAAAACGATAAAGTGGTATAATTTCATTATATTTCTCTTGTGCTTCATCAAATGTTTTTTCTAATTCTTCTTTTAATTCACAGTATTTAATTCCGATTTTATCAGAATTGTGAACCGCTTCTCCGAAATATTGTACTCCGCAAATAGTGAACTTAGTTCTAGGAAAATGAGACTTGATAAAATCATATGTTTCTGCTATATCAAGTGCATTCTGCTTCATTGGCAAAAACTTTACTTCATTATATACAAATTTTTCATTCAGATTCTTCAATCCTTTTATAACTTCCTCATATGCGCCTTTTGACCCAGCTATCATATCATACGTTTCCATATCGTAGGAAAAAAATGGGATAACCAATTTATCTACATTTAATCCTTTTATTCTCCCAACAATTTCTCTATTCTTCAAGGCTCTCCCATTCGTGAATATTGTAATCCTACAACCAAATTTACTTTTTATATATTCAATGAAAGAAAATAAATCCCTAAATAAAAACGGTTCCCCTCCAGAAATAGTCACAATATCAGTTTCATTAATTGTAAAAGGAACTTTATTCAGCTCAGATATATAAAAATCCAAAGTTTCATTATATCTATTATGCTTATTGAAGGGGACGCCACACATCAAACATTTATTATTACATATATAATTTAATGATACATATATGTTTCGTATATTTGACCTTTCTATAATTTGCATATTGCTCTCCTAAATAGGTTTTATATAATCTAGTGTAAACATTTTTTTATACATTCTCCAAGGCCATTGACACAACTCCTTAACTCTACAACTCTCACATTGAGTAGGCATCAATTCATAATTATTACGATTAGTTTCACTTATCTCCTTTGAATCTTTTGAAATAGCCTTATAGTTTTTTATATCCGATACAATATTATATTTCCAATAATACGGATCTATAGTGCATAACGGGAATGCTGAAATGCCTACTTTATATTCATTTGATAACAAAGAATCAAGGGCTTTTTCCACATAATTAGCTATCTCATCATGCCTTACATATAGTTCTTCTGAAACATTATGAGCCTCCCCTTGTAAATGCAATCCATGTATTGAGACCATATGTGGATGTTTAAAATTTTCAGAAACAAAACATGCCCAGTCAGGAAGATTAGCGTAATTATCCTTCATCACAACAGTCTTGATTGAATGTGTTAATCCATTTAGTTCCAGATTATGTAATCCTTTAATTGTATCATCAAAGCTTCCCTTCGCTCCAGTAAGCCTATCATGAGTTTGCGCATTACTTCCGAACAAAGGGATAAGCATATTTTCATACTTACATTCTTTTAATTTTGACACATTATCATTACTCTTAAAAGCTCTCCCGTTACTAAAAATTGTAACTCGAGCATCCTTTAACTCAAGATATTTAAGCATATCAAAAAAATATGGATATATTGTTGGTTCTCCGCCAGAAACAATAACTACATCGCCAGTAGCTATTTCTCTACTATCAATCTCCGTTTTTAACTCTTCAAGACTGTATTTCCATTCTGAATCTTTTTTAGTGTTAAATACACCACACATTATGCATCTATTATTGCATTTATATGTCGGTGCAATATAAATCTGTTTCATATAATAATCACCCTCCAAAATAATATGAAATGGGGGGGCTATGCGATAACATAAATCCCCCCTGGCATAGAAATTACTCCTCTTCGTCGACCACAAGCATAACGCACACGTTAGCACTGTCTACTTCCTTGTTGATTACTTCAACATCAACCATTCTACCTTCCTTTTCAGAATAAACCTGAATAGTCTTTGTTTCCATCTGTGGCACCTCCTTTCTAAGTTACCAATACTCCACATTTATAAAGCGTGTGTTTCCATATTACACCATTAAACATTATTTTACAAGTATCTTTTCATAAAAATGCCAAAATTTTCACAAATTTGTTTTATCATAAACATTGGACATACTGTGTCTAGAAAGCGAAAAAATCAAGCCCACAAGAATTTCTTCCAGTCGGCTAAGTTTTCAGCATTATTATAATCTTTTTACATTCCATTAAATCGGTATTTAAGCAATTTAATTACTAGATTACATCAAAAAAAGCACTGATTATCCTAATCGGTTCTTTGCTTATTCTACTATAATCTCAATGTTTCCTTTAAATATGGCAACTACTTTACTTTTATTAAAAACTGTGGTGTATTCTACCATTCCACCCCATAATCCCTCATCGAAGTTTTCCACCATTCCATCCATCTTTTTAACCGTCTTGATGAAGTTTCCAATGATTTCGCTCTTTGGCAGCTATCAGTTCATTGTATCTAACTTTCTTCTCTTCGTATCTGTCAACTAAGTTATTATAACGTATTTCATGGTTTTCCTGAACAAACACCCTTCTTGCATTCTCTACAATAATGCTATGTATCATTTCAACTTAGGTAGTGTTCTCAGAAATACTCCGGCTATCCTCCTGTGCCAAAGGAAGACATGATTGTAATAAGAAGTTCTCCTTTGGCATCTAGTGTTCATATGTTTTCTTTCTCAAAATAAATCTCAACACCCTTCTCCTTCAATTTTTACTGTCGTAAGGCTGTCTACCGTATTTCGTGCAAATCGACTAACTGACTTGGTAATAATAAATTCAACCGTTCCTTCTAATGCATCCTCCACCATGTGTTTTAATCCATCACTGCGTTTGGTATTCGTAGCTGAGATGCCCTCATCGCTATACATTCATACAGACTCCCAATCATCTCGGCTTTAGATATAATTGGAATAATAATCCATCTGTGACTCATAACTGCTCTGCTGTCCTTCCAAATCCGTTGAAACCCTAGAATAACCTACCACCTTTCGTTTCTTCGGTTTACCAATCAGCTGAGCAGCAACTCTGTTTAAAGTAGCTGGAATCGTCGTTGCCCTCTTTGACATTCTAGTTTTCTCCTATCTTTAAGACTAAATATAGCTTTATCATTAAACAAGATTACCTCATCTACCTCTTGGATGAAGCTCACTTCATAATTTGCCTTATCTCTAAGTAATGTTGCTGTAGCCTTCCTTAACTTCATTTAATGACTTCAAATTGCAATAAGTCATTTTATACTTTCTCTGACCGCCACAAGTTCACCTTTCGTAGTACTCCCGGACGGTTGTTTTATTGTGTGCAATTGGTTTTCTAATACATTTAGAGCCATATTTCCACATTTAATCCTTCCTGTGAAGTAGGCTCTTTCCTTCGGCATCGCAGTGTAATCTCTTGAGCAATTCTTGGTCTTTCCATTTTTGAATTTTGGAAAACAAGGGTTTTATTTCCCTTGGCGTTTTTTCTTTTTCTCGACTTATCCACCCTCGAAATGAAAATTTCCTTTTTCGGACAATTCGTTTTTTTAAATTTTATGATCTAAAATAATTATCAAATAAAGGCGGGATATCTTACCATGAATGCAAACCTCGAATATTCTTCAATCGCAATACCCCCGCAGCTTCATCTGATTCCCGTCCGTTGTAATCATAATCGCCCCTGATTCACAGGTGATTTTTATCTTACACCCTGCCTTCTCCAGCCGCTCCAGCACTTCCTCGTGGGGATGCCCGTAGCGATTATCCTTTCCGCAGGAAATTAGTGCAACCTCCGGTGAAATGACGTCTAAAAACGAATCCTGCGTTACGCTTTTTGAACCGTGATGCGCCACCTTTAATATATCATAATCCACGGCAGCCGGCGGTAATGGTGTATTCGAGGTGTCCTGCCTTTGCAGATAGGTAAGAACACATTCCTCGCCGTCCTTTTCCAGATCGCCGGTCAGAAGAAGGTCAAATTCACCGTACGTGATGCTTAATACCATAGATGTCGAATTGCTTGACCGCGGCTGATAATCGGCGGATGGATGCAGGCAGGTGATCCGCAGATTCCCGTCCTGCAATTGATTCCCCGCCTTTATGTACTGTATAAGCGTTCCCTTTTCCGCGGCAAGCGCTTCCAGCTCTTCATAGGCGTCTTTGTCCTCCTGCACCTGCGTCAGGATAAGATGGTCTATCTTGATTTTATCCTCCTTCATTAGCTCCATCAGCCCATTCTTATGGTCACTGTCCATATGGGAAAGGAAAGCATATGCAATACGATCGACTCCCTGATAGAGCAGATAGGGTTCCATCCGGTACTTTCCCACCTTCTTCACATCGGTACTTCCCCCGTCAACCAGATACGTTGTTCCCGTCTCTGTTTCCATAAAAATCGCCTCTCCCTGCCCAACGTCAAGCAATGTAATTTCAAGCCCTGCATTTCTTTGCGGAAATACGAGTATCAAAAAGGCAACGGGCAGGATTAAGAGAACGTGCTTATGCTTCCTTCGATATACGCTCACGACAAAGAAAAGTAACAGAAGCACATAGAGAAGAATCCGAATGGAATCCGGTCTGCCAACGGTCCACATATTACCGGGCAGTCCGGCACCTATTCTGCATACCCACTCATAAAATTTCAAGATATAATTTGCCGCACCTACGCAAAATATTCCAAGCGGCAGAGAGATGCATCCAAGGATTCCCGCCGCAAGTGCAGTAAGTAGCAATAGAGAGGATAACGGTAAAATAATCATATTAATGACTACACTATATCTTGGTATCTGGTAGAAAAAGAACAAAAGAATCGGCAGTGTCGATGCCTGCACACTCAGGCTTACCAGCAGTCCGGTTAGGATGGGATTCTCCGTGGGAAGCAAAAGTTGAAAGCAAGGGAGGAAAACGGCTATTCCAAAAACTGCTCCAAAGGAAAGCAGAAAGCCAACGTGAAATAATTGCATCGGATTCACGAGAAGAATTAAGAAGGCACTGAGAGAAATCGCAGAAAGCATATCATACGTCTTCCCGAAGATTCCGGATAGCAGCATTACCACCATCATCATGACGGCACGCTTTGTCGATACACTGAAGTTTGTTAACACACCATAGCTGTAAAGGAATAGGATGGAAAGAGTAATGGATACGGTAAAGGGAATCTTAAGCCGCTTGAGAAGCTTATAGACTGCCATACCAAGAAGGGAAACATGAAGTCCGGAAATGCATAGAATATGAGAAATGCCGTTCTGCTGATATAAGGTATCGATCTCTTCATCCAGGTAATAGCTCTCCCCGAGAAGCATTGCAATGATTGCACCAGCTTCCTTCTCTGACAGAAGGGTCTCATAGACGTGAATCAGCTTTTGTTTGATTTGATATAAGAAATCACGGAAAATGGAATAGTTATGATTTGTAATATAGATTTCTTCTGCTTTTACCTTGTAATTTACATTTTCAATCTGGTAATATAATTTTTCATTAAACTCACCCGGATTCGTGGGCTCAGAAAATTTTACGATATCCCCATAGACGGTAATCTCATTACCGATTCGATAATTTTTCTCATCCGAGCAGGAGATCATGATGTTTTCACAAAGATAGGGTTTCTGTTCTGGAAGATACACGGTATTGTTTACTGTGAAGACTGCTCTGCCCCACTGCTTTTGAACTACTTTTGTTATGGTACCGGTCAGTCTGCATGCAGCCTTCTGCGGGAAGACCCGGCTTAGTTCCGGTTCCTCCATCCGTCCCGCCATCGCTAGAAAGCCAAGCATAAGGAGACCTGGAAGAAACCACAGGAAGCTATCATAACGGTTAACCAACTTCTTCGGCAGCTTAAAAAAGAGCAGATAGATAAGAAAAAATGCTGCTGCCATGAATAGGATAACGACTGCACCCCTGCAATGGTACCACGCCAGCAGCATGCCTGCGATATATCCTCCCAGCATCCAGACCAGCGGTCGTTTAATCAAATTACAACCCCCTTTTATTCGGTACTTTCGTAGGTTATTGCGAAGCTTTGCGATTGCCTATTTTGTACTCTTAATTAAGGATAGATTCCGTTCAAAGAAACCATCAAAAGCAAAGCCTTCGCGGTAGGTCGGTACGATTTCACCATTGATTAGAAACTGCACCTTGTTAATATTGCGGTTTGGCAATTCTACCAGACTATTTACAATCGAATAAATCGCGGTTTCATTGGTAATGTCCGGAATCTTCTCTAAAAACTTCTCATTGAAATCCACATAACAGATGCCTTCCTTTGTGGTTACATTCAAAAGCGTCGTGCCTTCCGGAATCGTAGGATACATACCGATTTCCGTAGGTCCGTTGATTAACTGCTTGATCATCAGTTCTTCGATCGTTCCCGTTCCGGTATAGTTGATATTTGCCGCACATTCAATCAAACCGTCTCCTTCTTCGTTCGCAAAATACAGGGACACCGGATAATTTGTCTCGGATTCAATGTTGTCGATAAAGTCATCCGCTGTCATTAAGCCAACCACCACTCCGTTTGAATCAATTAAAGGCTGATCATTCACATAGAACTCAATGTATCCCACTTCTTTGATCTGACAAAGCGTCTTTACAATTGTAGCTCTGCATAGAACCTCCGGGATTCCGGTTAGTGCGCTGTAGTTTGAATCAAAATGAATTGTTAAACGGCCATCCTCGCTATAGCTGACCTTCTTAACCGTAATATTCTCAGGTAATGCATTTTTAAAAAGTGCAGTTTTCGGAGGCTGCCGGAGCATCGAAAGCAATTCCTTTATCTGCTGCTTCGTTGTATCGGAGGTCATCGAATAGTTTTCGCTGACAATCTCTGCGGTTTTAGAATCGATATAATATATTTTTGTCTCTCCGCGCTTATCTACCTGCTCCGGATTCTTCGTGTCGGAACATCCGGTAAACAGTACCATGATTAGCATTAATAATTGCAATGCTATCGTTTTCTTCATAATTATAACCATGCTCCTTTCAAAGTCTGGAGACTTTGTGCGTAGCACAAATCTCCGGTTGAAAGAATGAAATTCTTTCAACCTTCACCACATTTCTGCGCTGCCTTTGTTGGTTCGTTTACGAGACAATACGCATAACAAGTTTGTGGATGGAGCGCAGACACAAACTTGCAACGTGAATTGACATTCACGTTGCCTCCAAGTTCAAAGAATAAATGCAAGCATTCCAAACCTTTTATTAAGAATCCTTGATTCGAGTGTCAAAAGTCCTCTTAACAAATAGTCTTCATCAATTTGCACAATCAAGGTAAAACTTAAGTAATAGGAAACCTCAACCCTTTCATCAGGAAATATAGTTTAGTGGAACTCTCACATTAAAGGTAGTACCTTCGCCCTCTTTACTATATACGCGAATTGCTCCCCGGTGCATCTGTATCACATTCTTTGTGATTGCTAGTCCAAGTCCGGTTCCTCCAGATTCACGAGATCTTGCTTTATCTACGCGGTAGAACCTCTCAAAGATAAAGTCCTGGGCATCCTCCGGTATCCCGATACCGGAATCCGCTACCTTGATAAAGAAATATTTATGATCCGCATTTAAGGAAACCCGTACCCAGCCTTCATCGACATTGTATTTAATTGCGTTTTCGATCAGATTGCTAATTGCAAGGGAAAGCTTTACCTCGTCCACTTCCGCAAGGACCGGCCGGAAGCTCTCATAAATCAACTCAATATTCTTCCTCTTCGCGATCGGACTGAGACGTTTGAGAATCTGCTCCAGCAGCTCATTAATATTAATGCTTACGATATTCATATCGCCGGCTTTTTTATCCAGCTTAACCAGGGAAAGAAGATCCGTAATGATCTTGTTCTCCCTTTCAATTTCCTCCGTAATATCCGTTAAGAATTCCCGATACAGTTCTACTGGAGCATCCTCCTGCATCAGCAGGGAATCTGCCAGAACCTTGATCGAGGTAATCGGCGTTTTCAGTTCATGCGACACATTCGATACAAACTCCTGCCGGGAGCTTTCCAGTTTGTTCATCTTAGAGATCATATGATTAAAAGAATCCGAGATTTTCTCGATCTCATTATACCCCTTAATCGAAAAGCCTTCCTCCAGATAGCCTTCGCTGAACCGGTTGATCGAATTTACGACATCCGTTAACGGCTTCGTTAATTTTCCCGAAATATAGATTGCAAAAACAACGATGAGAATTGCCAGAGTCATGGCAAACAGCACTGCACGCTGCTCTAAGCTATCACGAATCCCATAGATATCCTTCGAGGAAAAGCTCATGACAATAATCCCTTTAATGTCCTTATTGTTATCCATAATCGGATAGGTCATCTTCAGAATTTGATTTTTTCGATCCCGGATGCTTCTGTTGTTACCGCGAAAGCTTTGTATAACCTCCTGCGATACAAGATACCTTCCGTCCTCCAAAGAATACGTATCTTTGACGATGTTCAAATTATTATTGACGATAAGGATCCTGCCTTCATACAGATCTGCAATCCTTGCAATCTCTGTATCGATTTCAGGAATCTGCCCGGTCGTAAGATAACCTGTGGGAAGCAGTAGGTTGGACAGCGCCTTTCCCTGGCTCTCCAACTCCGTAATGCGGTTATCGATGGCCTTTTCTTCATAGGTATTTAGAAATACCTTGGTAAAGAAAGAAAGTGGGACTACCCCCAGAAAAATGGAAATAATCAGCACGTACATCCGCATGCTGTATAGTAAACGTAATTTACTCTTGATCTTGGAAAAAATAGCCAACACCCCATTTTGTATGTATATATTTTGGTTCACTCGGATTGCTCTCTATTTTTTCACGCAGTCTTCGAATATGTACATCCACCGTGCGGACATCACCAGGATAATCATATCCCCAGACTATATTTAGTAGATTTTCACGACTGTAAACCTTATTGGGATTATTAATTAAAAGCTCCAGTAAATCAAATTCCTTAGCAGTAAGATTGACCTCCTTCCCGTCGATATATACCCGCCGGTTGTCACTGTCAATCTTCATTGCGCCAAACGTAATCGTCCGAACCGCTTCATTCGCTGCTTGATTCTTACTTGCCCGTCGAATAATTGCTTTTATTCTTGCTTTCACCTCAAGGATGTTAAATGGTTTCGTGATATAATCATCTGCTCCGTATTCCAAGCCAAGAATTTTATCCATATCATCGCCCTTAGCCGTTAACATAATGATCGGCATGGAGGAGAATTCCCTAATTTGCTGACAGACTTCAAAACCGGTAAGCTTCGGAAGCATAACATCGAGTAAAACAACATCATATTCCTTCTTCTTCGCCGCCTCAAGAGCTTCTTCCCCGTCATAGGCACAATCTACTTCCATACCATCCTGTTCCAGGCTAAACCGAATCCCTTTCACAATTAACTTTTCATCATCAACTACAAGTACTCTCTTTGCCATGCTTTCACCTCATCATCTTATTCTTGCCCATTTTTATGTGTTCAAACATCAAATTTTTTCTGTAACTAAATCAGCTGCGAAGTTTTCATTTATGATATGAGTGTCATAAGCCCTCATAACAAATAGTCTTGATCAATTTACACAAATCAAGGAAAAACTTAAGTTATAGGAAACAATATTTTTATGCGCAACTGTTTGAAGTCGTTGGTACTTAGATCACGTTTTTTGTGGTCTTATGTACCATTACGTATTTCAATCCAAGTATTGCATTTTATGTAATGTTTTTTATTTGCTGCACGGTCGTGCCATCCGCACTTCAATCCAAGATTGCATTTTATGTAATGTTTTTTACTTGCTGTACGGTCGTGCCATCCGCACTTCAATCCAAGATTGCATTTTTGCAATGCTTTGTTCAATCACATATTGCGGATGAAATATGTTTCATATTACTTGTCAATGCATAAATTGTACAAATTAAAGGTGGTTTATAAATCAGCTTTTGACATCATATCCGTTTAGTTAACTGTAATCAAGGAGGATATCTGCTGAAATAACCCCTCCTTTATCCCTGGGATCTTCATCAGATCCTCTATAGATTGAAACTTCCCCTGGTTCTTGCGATACTCTATGATACGGTCCGCTTTGGCCTGTCCAATTCCCGGAAGCTCCATCAGTTCCTGTGCAGAAGCCTTATTAATATTAAGGAGGGCGCCTTCCCCGAAAGCTTCTTCCGCCTCCCCCGAATCGCCCAGAATATATTCCTCTACGCTAAGGCTTATGACCTCTTCCTTGGTTGGAATATAGATTCGTCTACCGTCCGAAACCGTTTCCGCCTGATTAATATAATCCCCATCTGCATCGGATGTTAATCCACCGGCAAGCTCGATAAAATCAACGATCCTTGCTCCGTATTCCGAGGTATAAACCCCAGGATTTACCACTGCACCGCAGATGTGTACACAGATCTCTTCTTCCTTCTTCTCCGACTCGGGAGAAGCTTTTTTCGTATCTTCCTCATTGACTTCTAACGGAACGAAAGGTTCTTCGGCTTCTTCTGTTATCTTCTCCTGCTCCTTAAGAGGGGATGTGATTAAAAGGTCAGAATCCTCTCTTTTATAGGCACAGCTGTAACCGATACCAGCGATCAGTAAAAAAGCACCGGTCAGTGCGGCGGTAATAATTTTCTTTTTCATAAGTATCTTCCTTTCCTTGGAAAAGAAGATTTAAAAAGTACCCTCTATACTCTTATTATTACCTATTTTACATAATCTGCACTGTATTTACAATAGGCATTCCGTATAGAAATCAATTATTTCATCGATAATTTCATACAATAAATTGCTTCTATATTAGTATAGCATAGAATCAAGATGATTTTGAAAGTTAAATTTTAACATTATTTGGCAGGGTTACGACTCCACTCGAATACCACGATACCTGCAATAACGAGAGCCAGACCGAGTGCCTTACGCCACTCAAAGGGAACCTTCTCAGATCCGCAGAGCCCGAATAATTCGATCAGATAGGCAATTATCAGCTGCGCAGTGATAATAAACATATTTGCTTGTGCAGGACCCAGGATATCTACACTTTTAATTACTGTATACGTAATGAAGGCTCCAAATACGCCTCCTAAGAGCATATATTTATTATCAATCCTAAGCAGCGCTCCAAAATTACTCTGCCTTCCGGTAACGACCCATGCGATCAGACAGACGATTAGTGCGCTGAATTGAACAAAGCTTGCCGATACCCATATGCTGGTCTGCTTAGTTACTCCCGTATTAAAAACCCCTTGAATGCTCATCAAAGCTCCTGAGATGATAGCGATTAGGAAACCCCACATAATACACCAAACCCTTCCATTTATTTTACATCGTACTTTCTGATATGAGTGTCAAATGCCTTCTTACCAAATATTCTTTATCCCTTTGCACAAAGCAAGGTAAAACTCAAGTAATAGGAAACAGTATTTCAATGAGCAACTGTTTGAAGTCGTTGGTACTTAGATCACATATTTTGTGGTCTTATGTACCATTACGTACTTCATCCCAAGTATTGCGTTTTTGCAATGCTTTGCACTGCGTTTTTTTCAGTGCTTTGGGAACAATGTGTTGCGAATGAAATATGTTATATTACTTGTCAACGAGATACCTTGTGCAAGTTGACAAAGTTGGTTTATAAATCGGCTTTTGACACTCAAATCACTTTCTTAAGATTTCCACATTCGAAAAGAACTATGCATGAAGAAGGGATTGTTCTGCTATGCACTTTTCCAAAACAGCAATCATTTCATCAATATGTGTTTTCTCAATAATAAGAGGTGGCACAAAGCGCAGGACATTGGAACCTGCTGAAATTAAAATTACCCCTTTCTCCATCGCTGATTGAATTATTCCATTAACCGGATAAGAAAATTCCAATCCCTGCATTAGTCCCATTCCTCGGTGTGCCACGATGCACTTATGCTTCGCGGCAAGCTCATCCAGTTTTTTGTACAAATAAGGAGCGGTTTCGTTGACCCTTGCAAGAATCTGCTCCTTATGAAACAGATCAAACACCTTATTGACCGCTGCGGTGGCCAGAGGATTTCCACCATAGGTCGTACCATGGTCCCCTGGCTCAAAAGCGGCTGCCACCTTCTCTACCGCTGCAAAGGCTCCAACCGGAACACCGCAGCCGAGTGCTTTGGCGCAGGTCATGATATCCGGCTTTACCTGATATTTCTGATAGGCAAACATTTCCCCCGTTCTTCCCATACCACATTGAATTTCATCAAAAATCACAAGAATATCCTTCGCATCGCAGAGTTTTCTGATTCCTTGAATAAATTCCTTCGTCGCAGGATAAACGCCTCCTTCTCCCTGTACCGGCTCCAGGATAACCGCACAGACTTTCTGATCCAAATGAGCTTTTACATCTTCCAGAGAATTAAAGTCCGCAAACAGGACTCCGCCCATCAGCGGTTCAAAGGGCTCCCGGTATTTCTTTGTCCCGGTAACGCTTAATGCGCCGATACTTCTTCCATGGAAGGAATGGTTCATCGCAAGGATTTTACTGTCTGCGGTTCCATTCTTCTTATAATAATATTTCCTTGCCAGTTTGATGGCACCTTCGATTGCCTCCGTACCGCTGCTCGTAAAAAACACACGATCCATGCCGGAGGCATCCGCAAGCTTCCTTGCTGCTTCGATTGCCGGCACGTTATAGAACAGGTTAGAGGTATGAAGCAGCTTGTCGATCTGGGCTTTCAGCGCTTCCTTATATTCCAAATTCCCGTATCCCAGGGCAAATACCGCGATCCCGGCTGCAAAATCAAGATATTTCTTGCCGTTAAGATCATACAGATATACCCCTTCCCCCTTCTCCAGCACAATTTGATAGCGGTTATATGTATGCATCAATACTTTTTCTGCTTCCTTTATATATTGTTTCAAAATAACACCAGCCTTTCTATGCTTAATTTACTAGCGAAATATCCGCCAATTTACAAAGTTGATATGAGTGTCATAAGTCATATCAAAACTATGAGCATGAATAGAAGCTTATATATATTCATGTCATAAACACCAAAATGACTTAGGACACTTATAGCAAGGTTTCCTGTTCTTCACTGGAATTCGTGATCACCGTTCCTATCCCCTGGTTTGTAAAAAACTCCAGGAGCAGGCAATGCTTCGATCTTCCGTCCAGAATATGAACCCGGTTTACTCCATTTCGCACCGCATCAACGCAGTTCTTTAATTTCGGCAGCATACCGCCACCGACAAATCCGCTTTCCATCAAAGCATCCGCATTATCCAGCGTCAGTACCGACAGAAGGCTTGATTTATCCTCCGGATTGGTATAGACTCCTTCCACGTCGGTTAAGAACACCAGCTTTTCTGCATGAACAGCAGTGGCTACCGCACAAGCAGCATCATCCGCATTGATGTTGTAATTCTGATAGTTATCATCCAATCCGATCGGAGCGATCACCGGAATAAAATTATTGTTAATTAGTGTATCGATGAGACCGACATTTACTTTATTAATATTTCCCACGTATCCAATCTCCTGACCATGGACAAGCTTTTTCTCAACCATTAAGGTGGAACCGTCTTTTCCACTAATACCGACTGCCTTTACTCCCAGCTTTTCAATCATTTGTACCAGGTTTTTATTTATCTTTCCAAGTACCATCTCCGCCACTTCCATTGTCTGCTCATCCGTAACCCGTAATCCCTCTACAAAACAGGATTCATGACCTAACAAATTGAGCCATTTGGTTATTTCCTTACCGCCGCCGTGTACAATGATGGGCTGCATCCCCACCAATTTTAATAAGACGACATCCTGAATCACATTACGCTGCAAGTTTTTATCCAGCATTGCACTGCCGCCGTATTTGACTACCACCTTCTTATTATTGAATTTTTGAATATAGGGAAGCGCTTCGATCAGTGTCTGCGCTTTTAAAAGTATCTGATCCATAGGTTCCATGTTGGTAACTTCCTTTCTGCTTGCTATGTACGAGTAGGATATGAGAGTCAAAAGCCATTTTATAATATTACTTTCTTCAATTTGCATGATTTACGTATTGATATAGTAATTGGAAACCTATTTGATATATGGAAATTGAAGAAAACTATTTGTTAGACAGGCTTTTGGCCCTCAAATCCTTTCCGGCAATTGTGAAACTCTCCAGATGAATTAATTATGCTGCAAAATCTTGGTATCACAATTACCCTTACTATGTATCGAATGAATTTTCTCAAGAGCGATAGTCCGCGTTGATTTTAACGTAATCGTAGGTAAGATCACAGCCCCAGGCGGTCGCGCCTGCATTGCCAGATTTGAGATCGGCGATTGCCTTTACTTCTTTGGCAGAGAGAATCATGCTTGCGGTCTCCTCGGAGTAATCCGCTGCCATTCCATTCTCGACCAGCTTTAATCTGCCTTCTTTGCTTTCGATTATGAGATCGACGAGCTCCGGATCAAAGCTTACTCCGGAGTATCCCATTGCACAGAGGATGCGGCCCCAATTGGCATCCTTTCCAAACACTGCGGTTTTTACAAGATTCGACGAAATAATGGATTTACTTAGGACGATTGCCTCCTCCTCTGTTTTGGCTCCCAGGACCTGCACCTCCAAAAGCTTCGATGCGCCCTCCCCGTCAGCTGCAATTTTCTTAGCTAAATCCGTGGTTACTGCCATTAAAGCTCCGTAGAATTTCTCATATGCTTCATCCTTTTTTGTAATCTTTTTATTGCCTGCCAGCCCATTGGCAAGAAGCAGTAAGGAATCATTCGTGGAGGTATCCCGGTCAACCGAAATCATATTGAAGGTATGCTTTACATTTTCACTTAAGGCTTCCTGCAATAATTCCTTAGAAATAGCAAGATCCGTGGTTACAACACCAAGCAGGGTTGCCATATCCGGATGAATCATACCAGATCCCTTCGCCATTCCGCCGACCGTGACCGTGGCTCCGTCGATCTCAAAGCTTACCGCACATTCCTTCGTATAGGTATCCGTGGTCATGATCGCCTCCGCTGCCAGGCTTCCGGCTTCGATTGTATTCTCCAGCTCTGCCGCAAGCTTTGGCATCCCGGTCAATACCGCTTCCATCGGTAATTGCTTCCCAATAACTCCGGTGGATGCGGTAAAGACTGAATTCACTGGGATTCCCAAAGCTTTGGCGGCTGCCTGTGCCATCCTCTTATTGTTTTCCTCCCCCTCTGCTCCAGTGCAGGCATTTGCAACACCACTGTTTAATACTACCGCCTGTATCGTTTCATTTTCCGTATTTAATTTGATGTCCCATTTTACCGGCGCCGCTTTCACAACATTCGTTGTAAAGGTCCCCGCCCCCTTTGCAGGCACGGTTGAGAACACCAACGCCATATCCTTTCTCTTCTTTTTTATTCCGGCGTAAATTCCTCCCGCCAGAAAGCCTTTTGCCGCGGTTACACCGCCTGCTGTTGTTTTTATCATTGTAATCCCTCCCATTTAAAATGAAAACCGTGAATCGATATCGGGTCCTATTCCTCTCAAAATCTTAAGATGACTTATGACGCTCCTACCCATATGTAATTACTTATATGAGTGTCAGTAAATAATCTTCATCAATTTGCACAAATCAAAGAAACACTTAAGTAATAGGAAACCATATTTTAAGCGCAACTGTTTGAAGTCGTTGGCACATACCATTACGTACTTCAATCCAAGTATTGCGTTTTTTTTGCAATGCTCTGGGAACAATGTGTTGCGAATGAAATATGCTTCATATTACTTGTCAACACATAAATTGTACGAATTGACGAAGTCGATTTTACATATAATCTTTTTATACTCTACGGGAACATCGGAACCAGCTGCAACCCTTCCTTTTCGTCCAGTCCAAACATCAGGTTCATATTCTGTACTGCCTGACCTACCGCTCCCTTCACCAGATTGTCCATTGCTCCCAGCATAATAATGCGGTTCGTTCTATGGTCAATCTTAAAGTTAATATCCACAAAATTGCTTCCCTCCACCCATCTGGTTTCCGGATATACCTCTTTCTCCAATACACGAACAAAATATTCCTTATCATAATATCTATCATAGACCGCCTTTACTTCCTCATAAGTTACTGCCTTTGTTAGGGAAGCATAAGCGGTAACAAGGATTCCGCGGTTCATCGGAATAAGGTGAGGAGTAAAATTAATTGCCAAAGGTTTTCCTGCTGCCAAACCAAGCTGCTCCTCAATCTCCGGGGTATGCCGATGGGTCGCAACACCGTATGCTTTGATATTCTCATTCACTTCACAGTAGAGATTATTTACTTTTGCTCCTCTTCCTGCACCGGAGGTTCCCGACTTTGCATCGATGATGATGCTGTCTGGTGCAATGATACCTTCCTTTAGTAAGGGCACAATCGTTAAGATGGAACAGGTTGGATAGCATCCCGGGTTCGCAATCAGCCTGGCTTTTTGAATGGCTGCCCGGTTGATCTCCGGAAGTCCATAGACCGCTTCCCCTATAAACTGCGGACATTTATGCCCTATCCCGTACCATTCCTCATAAACAGCAACATCCTTCAATCGAAAATCCGCACTCAAATCAATGATTCTTGTATTAGATAGTATCTCCTCCTTCAGGATCGATGCACAATATCCCTGCGGTGTCGCTGTAAATATAACGTCCGCCTGCTCTGCCAGTTTCTCGATATCATCATCCAGACAGCGGTCCGGGATGAGCTGAAACATATTTTGATATACCTCACAGTATTTTTTATCAGGATAACTCTTTGATCCGTACCATAGGATATGTGCTTCTTTGTGCTGCTGCAGAATTCTGACCAGTTCCTGCCCGGCATATCCGGTAGCTCCGATAATTCCGACTTGAATCATATGTAGTCCGCCTTTCTTACGTTTAATTCAGAATAATTATTCCTATATATTTATATATTCTCATAATTATACATCATTATTAAATTTTATGCAATGTATTTTTATTTTTATGCAAATTAATGCTAGTTAAAAGGTTAAAATCCTTCCTGATAAATCCTCTTCTTCAATTTTACGAAATTAAGAAAAAAACTTAGGCATTCACACTTAGCAGTATAAAAAAGAAACGCTCCCGGCTAAATAAAAGCGTTTCTTTCATGGATAATTTTTTATAATCAGATATTTTCAATGCTGTGTAATGGAAGATCACAATCCCCTCTTATATCATTGTTTGGCATAATGCATCCCCCTTCTATCATTAAATATTTAACAGATCTATCCCCTGCTCCAACAGCTTCTCATGGATTTTAGCAATCGGAAAGCCTACGATATTATAATAGTCCCCATGGATTTCCTTAATGTAGATACCGAACTTACCCTGGATCGCATAGGCTCCTGCCTTGTCCATCGGCTCCCCGGTTGCCACGTAATTCTCGATCTGCTCCCTGGTTAATGCCCGCACGAGGACCTTGGTACATACTGCAAAAGAGAAACTCTTAAAATTCCCTTTCGCCGGATGAATGATAATATTGACCCCTGTATAAACCTCATGCTCCTCATCCGACAGCATCTGCAGCATTCTTACTGCATCCACCTTATCCTTCGGTTTTCCCAAAGCATTTCCCCGAAAGAAAACCATCGTATCCGCTCCGATAATGATCGTATCCGCAGCCGTATCCTTCGGCTCTGCGATTTTCGATGCAATATCCTTTGCCTTTATTGCTGCTAGTGCCTGTACCATTGCTGCCGGCTCCTTTTCCGCTGCCACCTCAGCCTTACTACTGCCCATTGCCTGAAATGGAATTCCCATCTGCTCCATGATTTCTTTCCGTCTTGGTGATTCAGACGCCAAAATAACTCGATACATCTAATCCCGCCTTTCTTGTCGTTTCTTCATTATTTCTCTTGTTCTCTAGTGGTTTTTCTTTATTCCTCTTCTTTTATATCATTTCTCCTGTTATGTCATTTCTCCTGTTATGTCATTTTTATAACCATGCTCCTTTCAAAGTCTGGAGACTTTGTGCGTAGCATAAATCTCCGGTTGAAAGAATAAAATTCTTTCAACCTTTCTTCCTACCTTTGTACATTGCTTTCCTCTTTATATCTTACGTTTTCTTCGACCATTACTTTTGCTCTTTGCAAATTACATGTTTTTTTACATTGCTCTATTCTTCATGGATTCGTTTATTCTATTACATTGCTCATTTTTTTAGATTCGTCTTTATATGCTTTCTTTTTATAGATTCGTTTTTTCTTTCAACATTGCATTTTTCTAGGTACCTTATCTATTCTTTCCTATCATTACCTATTATAATTTATTTTTTCAATATGTAAATACATGATATGAGTGTTAAAGTTACTGTTCACACATGGGCAAAGTCTATCCTATGATTTCGACAAATGATATCCGATAAGGAGTATTTGCATTCGTTGGTACTTTGGCTCCGTATTTTGGAGCCTTATGTACCGCTACGTAATGAATCTTAAGCGAAAGCGTCTCCGATTCGGATACATTTGACGAAATCATAACATGGTA
>SVEA01000203.1 GCA_015057615.1 Lachnospiraceae bacterium
CAGGCGGAATATTCGCCTGCTATTGACATACATAGGTATGTACTGTTATATATAAAATAAGGTCTGAAAGCTTATCACTATGCCTTCAGACCAGTTATTATCATAGAAGATCAGTATTTACAGACTTTTCTTCACACACTCATATAAGTTATAACCATTACAAATAACTACTTCTCTACTTCTGCGTTTTTATTTCTAGTGTTGTTCGTATACTTTTTCTGCCTCCTAACTCAATTATTTTACTTATAGGAAAGTATAGTTCATTTTTAACATTTTCCAGTTTTGCTATCTCATCATTCTGAATGTTTAGCAAATCCTTCCATTCACGCATTGTTTTTATTTTATTTGTTATATCGCTTTTTTGCATTAGCACTATTTCGATATTCGATGTACAATCCTCTAAATCTGATGAATAATCCATAGGAAACATATCTTTGTATTTAACAATTTCAGAAAGTAATTCTGATTTATTAATAATTATTTTACCAGATTCATTACTTATATAAGTCATAAAATAATCATTTTTATGTTTTGCAAATAATCTAACATATATAGCTATATTAGGTATAGGTCTCGCTGTTTCAACATTTACTATGCTTATTTCAATATTATCAGCAAAAAAATCCATATAATAGTCCTTCCATTTACTTAAGTAAAATATGTATACAGGTTTAAGGACAGTGGATTTGTAACCTGCCCCTAGCTGTATCCTAATTTGTAAAAATGTAAAGAAGCTGTGCGATACTTGATTATTTGAAGTACTGCGGTTTTAGTTCTTTTAAGAGTTCTGGAACTTCAATACGGTCTGTGTTTTCGGTATATGTTTTTTTATTCCAAGAATCAGAAACTTTTTCCCAATAGAATGTACCAAGATCACCGCTGTACACCCATATGGTTTCATCTTCACCCCAAAACAAGTAGTTCGTGTCCCGTAATCTAAAGAAATCCTTACTCATGTAAATTTCTTCGTTATCCGAAGCGTCTTTAACCACAAATTTGAAGCCTCGAACATTATCCGCTTCAGAAACAGCCATCTCCAATAAGTATTTTTCTGAAGGAGATAATACACTGTGATTTTCAGTCACTAATTGATCATTTAACATTTCATTTCCCTCGCTACCTTTCTGATTTGACGAACAACTTACACATAGAAGCAGCATTAGCATAACAAGAATGCGCTTTGAACATTTAGAGAACATCATAATCACCTCTTATTTCCTGGAAAAGGGCTTGAACCGCTTTGCGGAGTCACCGTTGGTCAGGTAGCCATCTTTCGATTTGACACCACATCGCAAGATGATTATCCATAATAACTTTTGTATTGCTATAGTCTAATATAGTTTACGTCTAAAATAAGCATAGAATATATACAATAATCATTGTTAATTATCAGAATTGAACTTTACAAGTTCAATAGCTTGTGGATAATTTTCTTTAAATTTGGAAATTATACTATCATTTTTAGACAGTACCAGCACTAAACTTGAGTCCCATGGAACAATTTCAATTTCTGCCAAAGGATGTTGTATCTGAATATTCACATTCCAAAATGAACTATTTCCTTCTACATATGGAGATGGATATTTTAGAATTTTCTCAAGCTCATTAATAAACCTTCCCAGTACCCGATCATTTTGTCTGCATTTTTTTCTTCTAAACGCTCCATCTCGATATACATTAATAACCCTTATATCGTTTATAGAATTCAATAATTGATAATTTTTTTAAATTCTCTATAATTTCACTGTCTTGTTCCCACCAAGTATCACCTATGTATTTCTTACTATCCACATAATACCAAGGGACAATTTGTGAATAAATTTCTTTTCTTCTTGCTGCAATATGATATAAATATATATTTCCAGTTAAATGAACTGCAAACTCATCATCAATTTGATACATAATTTTAAAAAATTCATTATCTTTATTTGTTTCAAATGCTAAATTATATAGTTTATATAATTTAGTATCTTTCAGATTAGCATTCAATACTTCTTCAGAATATAATTTCTTTATTACATAATTACTATCATAATCCGTTAAAAAATCATGTAATGTGTTATATTCTTTTCCTTTACATAACTCAATAAATGTTGAATTTATGTATCCAACTGGCATTATTTTTTCTCTTACTATAATTTTTTTCATTTATAAAAATCTCCTCAATTATCAAGCGGAAAATTATTTCCGCTTGATAATGTAAAATTTTAGAATAAACACTTTAAATATTTAGTTTCCCCATGTTATATGAACTCTAAAGCCCTGTGGCTTACTATATATATTAATGTGATCAACATTTCCAGCGCCCCCATTTATTGGGTGGCTATCAAAATGCCAACCTTCTGCACTTCTACTACCCGCAACTTCTTGCTTAAAATTTGGGAATTTCTTACCTATAAAATCCAAAGCATCTTTTTTGGTTTTAAAGTGAACATCATCTCCGTTAATCACTTGATTTTTATACTTATTCATCTGCTGTGCACTTAGTTTACTCCCAGTATTTTTGTTTTTATCTTTTTTATTACCAGGATCCGGCGAAGCTGGTGTACTAGTAGAGGTTTGACTTTGAACCTGAGGCGGTGCCGGTGTCGGATGAGGTCCATGTTCAGGTGGATTTTCTGCACTTACTGTACTGTCATCTCCAAATTCCAGTCCAAATATTTTTAGAAAGGATTCTAAAACAAATTTCAATGCATCTAATCTCTCTTTAGCCATTTGGGGACTAGGTATAAAGGGTATCCCCTCCCCCCACGGCATTGGTATCGCTACATTTCCGCTGGGATCATTATACATAATGGGATTATTGTAACAATATGTATACAGGTTTAGTGACAGCGGATTATTAACCTGTCCTTCAGCCGTATCCTCATTAATAAACCTTCCCAGTACTGGATCATAATACCTTGCTCTCAGATAATACAGTCCTGTCTCCTGATCATATACCTCTCCGGCATATTTGAATGGATTACTTATGGTCTCATTGCTTTCAAGGATTCTACCCCATTCATCATACTTATAATTATTAACAATATTTCCACTTTTGTCAATAATCTGAACCACATCTCCGTGACCGTTATACAGATAATAATATTCCCCTCCGCCGGCTTCCTTCTTAGCCAGAACCCTGTCCGGCCCCCAGACATAGTTTGCTGTGATGTCACTGGAATTATGTGCTTCTGATACAATACGCCCAGATAAATCATAGACATACAGATCGGAGGTCGTTTCCGTGTATTTTCCGCTTCTTAGCCCGTCTGCATAGTACTCCATTTCAGTTACTACGGCTCCCCTGGCAGCTATTTCCAACTTATCTTCCTTATCATAGGAGTAGCTGGTATTCACAATCTCATAATTGCCACCGGTTTGAGTGGATCGGTTTCCCCGCAAATCATAAGTATATACTGTTTTATCACCGGAGGAAGGCTGAATCTCGATTAACCGATTTAGTTTATCGTAAGTATAGGTCTTAGTTGTTGAACCATCAGCAACAGTTATGATATTACCGTTGGCATCATAGGTATAATTGAACCTTGATAGTACGGTACTGCCCTTCTTATTCGTAACAGATGTCAGCCTGCCGATCGCATTGTAGACGTATTCTGCCGTTAACAGGGTATTATCATTTAATCTGGGGTAGGTTATTTTCTTTAATTTTCCGTCCGGATAATACTCATAGGTTGCATTCACAGTATCCGATGTATTTACCGCTGCCAGACCGTTAGTCTGCACCTTCGTTAATCTATTATTGGTATAACCATAATTGGAATAGAAGTAGTCACTGTCCCGGATTCCTGTTGCCTGACTTATTAAATTCCCTACATCGCTATACTGGAGATTAAGATTGGATTGGATATTCCCAGTGTATATATTCTTTTGCAGAAGCCTGCCGCCTTGATCGTAATAATAGTGAGCTTGTGCTACAGGCATGCCATCTTCATATTTTAGCTCATCAAAATATCCAAACGGGTTTCTGTATGAATAGTCATAGAACCTCTGGGATGAATCTGCACCAAATTGTATGGCTGTCATTAATTGATCTAAATCATCATAATCTCGATACTGTTCATTACCATTCTGATCCTTGGATTGTGTATTTAGGCCGATACCGTTATAAGCGTAGGTTGCCGTCTCCCCGGAAGGATCTGTCTTGCCTATCATATTGCCCAGTTCGTTATATTCTTTTGTATACAATGGAATGGAGGTCGAACTCCTTGCATTTTCTTTCAACGAAACGGATGCTATATTGCCCAGCACGGTATAGCTTACATTGGTCATTTGGTTTAGTGCATCCTTAACTCCGATTACCCGATTAAGCTCATCATATTGATAGGATTTTGTATAGCCGTCTTCATTTAGGTTTCTTTTCGGATCCGTGTATCCAATGAGATTACCGGCTATATCATATTGATATAATTCCGATAATTCTCCGCTTAAGGTTGGCCAGTTCTGATACACTTTCCTGGAAATTGCCCTTCCGAATTGATTCAAAAGTACTTCATTATAGTTCTCCTTATACATATTGGAACTAGGATTGGCACGATAGCCGGCTATATTACTCTTTGCTACAAAGAAGCTTATAATTTTATTGTTTTTAACATCGTAATCACTGACATATAAGTTTCCAAGGATATCCGTGGTCTCGTTATTCTTTCCCCATGCATTATAGGATGCTGTTACCTTATTCCCTTCTGCATCTACTGAGGATATCACCCGCAGCATAGTATCATAGGAATACTTAGCATCGTTGATCCATTTTGAGTTATAGGACATACGATTTCTTAGATTTCCATATGGATCATAAAATTCATTGGTTACATTATAATAGGATTGGGACTCATCGTCGTAATTAGTATAAACTGTACAAGATTCAACTGTTGTTCCGTATGGATATCCGCCATTTTCCATGTAATTTGCATTATATCCATTTGTGTAAATATATTTCTCTGCCACAGAGTATGATTCACCGTAGTTATTGGAAAAGTCGGGCAATTGTTTTTGTGTAAGCCTGCCGATCTTATCATAGGTATAAGATGTTGTCTTATTTTCATTATCGGTCTCTGTCCTAACAAGTCCTAAAAGCATATCATAGCTCTTACTTGTTCTAGCGGTATCGTCTCCACCATATTCATTCGTATAATAATTAGTTATTTCGCTGGGATAGGCAAGTCCTGTTTCGCTTCCATACTCCAATGTGGTTCTTAATGTTTTCCCATTTTCAAGGTTTCTCTCAATTTCATCTATCCGGAAGTCATCCCATATATTATAGCTGTAAGAGATTGTTTCTCCCTTTGCATTTTTAAAGCTTGCAATCCTTCCCGAAGAATCATAGCTGTAGCTTTCCGTTAGCAGCTTTGTGTCATTTTGATACCATTGCTTTTTTGTCATAAAATACGGATATGCACTGTTCTCATAGCTATATGTAGTTGTATATCGTAATTTCACATTTGCATCATTAAACTGAGATTGCGTTAATGGCAAGGTAGCAGAGAGAAGCCCGCCCCAGTCTGTATAAGCCATTCCTATATAAAGGGTTGAGGCTACAGTACCATCTGCTGCATATTCCTTTACCTCTGTTCTGGTTGGTTTAAATTTGAAATTACTGTCAAATTCCAAATTCTTTACAACCTTTTTCTCTTTGTTACTAGCTGAACTCTCACTTTGAATTTGCTGTTTAGCTCCATTAAATGTTGACCTTGTTTTAACACCATTACTTAATGTCTCTTCCGACCAGAACTCATACGTGTTCGGTATCATATCTTCGCTTTTATAAGCGGGGTATCCGGTGCAATCTCCGGAATAGGTGTAATTTACCCTGTTATAATTTCCCTCCCAGTCTTGCACCGTCGTCTTATCACTACCCAGTCTTTGAAATTGATCATATCTGGCCTTTACTCTATATGCATCTGTTGCACCTTCTGCACCAAGATTTCTTACTACCTTTTCATACTCATAGCGTGTCCTAGTGCCGGCAAAGACAATACTTCCCAACAAATATCGATCCGCTGATGAGGAAGAAGAGTTTAAGTTCTTCGTAGCGTAGGAATATCTTTCATTCGGGTGTGTATTATTATTATAGTAATAATAATTCTCATAATATGTGATTCTTCCTACCGGATCAATTACTTTAAATAGGGTCGGATAATCGTATGTATCAATTAACTTTCCATCTTGGAATGCTTCCTTTGTCCTATAAACCCGCTCATATGTTATTGTAATCTGATCGGTTTCTCCTGGAGCTGTTATCGTTAATTCGATATTATTCTCTGTATAAGTGAAGGTAACACTTCTTCCTATACTATCTTCAATTTGACTGATTAATGGATATGTTTTGTCATATATCTTTTTATTGGTATGCCTAAACTTTATCTCGTTGTTAAAACGGTCTTTGATTCCTAGCAATCTGCCATCTTCTCCAAAGTAAGCCGTTGTATAATCTGCATTGATAAATTTATATTTTGAAGAAATATTATCTCCATTTTTATATGAGCCTTTGTCTTCAACAAACTTAACATCATTTCCATCATAGTTCTCTAAATTCGTTCCTCCTGAATCAATGGTTCCTAATATTTTATATACGGCACCTGTTCCATCATGATAATACATATGTTTCTTTCCACTATATTCTTCAATTTGAACAGAAGGAAATGCAAAGGACCATCCGGCACCCAAGTTATACCGCGTTTTATAATAGCTGTATTTATCCGGATAGCTCTTGG
>SVEA01000204.1 GCA_015057615.1 Lachnospiraceae bacterium
AAGGGACTGGTCCCTTGCGGGTACTTAGGGCAGTGCCCTAAGCCCTCGGAGAGCTATTCGCTATCAATATCTACAGTTTTCAAGGTTCGTTTGAGCCTCTTTTTTGACTCGGTTTTCTCATAAATCATTTGACACTACCTTTATTCTTGGATCGAGTTTTGGAAGTATCAGGTCAACGAGTAAACTCGACATAACCGTAGCTGTCGTAGTAATTAATAATAACCCCTGTGCTACTGAGAAGTCACGATTACCAAGAGCTTTTCCTAACTGGGAACCGATGCCCGGATAAACAAATGGTCCCTCCATATAAGTTGCACCGCCTAACATAGCGCCAAAACTTATTGCTAATGTCGTATATAAAGGTATTAGAGCATTTTTCTTAACATATTTATTGCGAATCGTCTTATCCGATAGTCCTCTTGCATAGGCAGCCGTTACATAATCCTCTGCCATAACCGATATGGAACTCCCCTTCATATTCATAACCCAGCCATTAATCTGTGTCGTGGTATAGGCAAATATAGGTAAAGCCGCATGCCAAAGCACATCTATAATAAATGGTCCGTTGAACCCCGGCGTAACATCCATGGAATACGCACCTTGTATCGGAAACCAACGCAGTCCAAATGCGAATATGGAAAGTACCAAGGTTGGAACAAGCGCCGGTGGTATCGCATTTACAATGGTAGAATAACCCGCAATAAGTGAACTGATAATTGATTTTCGCCTCCATGCCATGAGACTGCCAAGCCAAATACCCAGAAAATAACTTAATAAAAGAGCTATCGATACCAGAAACAGTGTCCAAGGCATATAATAAGCAACAATTTCATTTACTGTTATGGAGCTGTTTGTCATAGAGGTGCCCAAGTTACCACGAAATAAAGCAGAATAATATCTCCACATTTGCTCTAAAATTGGTTCATTGGGATCATAGTTATACATCTGAACAACCAGCTTTTTTGCCTCATTAAAATCGATACCTCGTTGTACAGCCACGTCACGGGCTCTGACATCAAATACATCACCTGGCATCAGACGAAATAATACAAAGGTCAATACCGAGCATATAACGATCGTTAAAATGGCGATTCCGATTTTCTTTAAATAATATCTCGAATTCACATGCATCCTCCTTCCATTTGTTCTTTCTCGTTTTATAGCTTTTTTCTTACTCATTCCTCTGTTGTTGTAGGAGCGAGCTCACATATTTTACGTACACCACTTGAGAAATTCCAATTCAAAGTATTCACTGCAATTTTTTCTTCGATTGTTTCGGGGAATGGCATCCAACGATCTTTCGTCAATTTATCTATCATTGGCAGATTATCCGTATATTTCATATTCTCCCATGCTCCGGTTACATTCTCATAGAAGTTAATCGCCAGTGCATTTTCATTTGTTGCCCAAATGATACGTTCCCAATGATCCTTTCTAACTTCTTCATCCATTTCGTTTGGCATGCTTGAAATCCATTTCCATACATCCATTGTATTGTGTTCCCAATCCTCTAGCTGTAATGTAGTTTTATTGGTAGCTTCATTAATGGGCAGGTTCAACTTTTTAGCAGGTCCGCCGCCATGATCATAATAATTGGAAAGAGGGAAGTAGGGATAAGAGAACGACCAAGCAATGTCAATCCATTCCCAGCTCATATCAAAAGCATGCTCTACTTCGGACTGTTGTGCATATACCGAACCATCAACCGCCATCACCTCCGTATCGATACCAAATTGTATCAATTGGTTGGCGTATATAGGAGATACTAAAGTTGCAATATACCAGCCTTTGTCTAAACCAATTGTTAGTTTAATCTGGTTTCCCTCCGCGTCATGCCATTTACCGTTGATCTTTTCACATCCGATACTTTCTAATAGCTCTGCGGCTTTTTGCTCATCATGGGTATATCTTGTCATTCTGTCTATGACATCTTTATCAACATACGTTTCCAGCATGGATGGTGGTATTCCTAAGGATGACCAAGAATGTATATCGGACTGATAAGATCCTATGTCGCGCATTGCTTCTTTGTTTGCAATATAAATCAATGCTTGTCGGAATTCTTTTTTGTCCATAGGTGCGTTTTCTGATTGATAGTTAAAATATAAGCCATGGGAAGCCGGGTCGTGCATCGGGTAATAAATAATATTTTCATTCGATGCTAATAATGCTTCGGTTAAGTCCTTTGGCATGGTACCATCCATGTTATGTATCTCTTCGGATTCCATCATAGGAGACTTTGTAGCATCTGTAGTAGAGCGTATAATGACTTTATCGAATTGCTGCGCATCCGGATTCCAATAATATGGGTTTTTGCTCATACTACCTTCGTTCAAAGTATGGCGGGGATCATTGATGTATGGACCCGTGCCTACAATGATATGCTCTTCGTTTGGCGCAGTCTTGATATATTCCTTCCAAAGAACATCCAATTCCTCCCAAACCTCAGGATTGCCGGAAGGATATCTGCCAAATGGTCCTTGCAGCCCTTCTGCCTTTTGCTTCTCTGTCAGGATTGGAGCTTTTTGAAGTGCTTCATAACGGGCATCTGCAAATTCTCCATAGATATGATAAGGGATACGTCCATGATGAACTTCCTGTGCAATCAACATAATCCTAAAATCATCGAAAGGTGCCGGCTCAGCCCATACAAACTCAACGGTTAAGTCATCCGGTGTTTCAATGGAAGTCAAGAAGTTAACTGGTGAGTTATGGCATATTTGATAAAAAGCCCAAATATCTTTGCTGGTAAAGGCTTCCCCATCACTCCATTTTATATTAGGGCGCAATTTAAATATGGTCTTATTGCCTACGTTCTCGTAGCTTTCTGCTAACTGCAATACAATATCATCCGTACCGCGCTGGTAGCGTATTAATCCTTCAAAAGCGAAATCACCGAATGTGTTTGTTCCCGTCTCGGAATTCTGATTTGCAATAAACTGAGCAGGATCCGGAAGACCGCCTTGCCTGATATAGACCTTTTCTTCATTATATCCTTCTGTAGATGCCGACTTGTCTTGCCGGGAGCAAGCAACTACTGCAATCGCCATAATAGTAGCAACGCAAATGGATACAAAACGCTTGATTCTTTTCATCATTTTCCCTCCGTTATAAATTATTTTGGTAAAAATAAGCACTTACTATATATATGCAAATCAGCATATATACCGATAGAATGTAGTACTTGATCATCACCTCCTCGCAGGGATTTATGTGACTATGATGTTTGATAAAACCGATTATATATGATATACCATTTATAATAAATGTGTATATAAATATTATACAATATTTTCTATACTTGTCAATGATTGTATCATGTATTATACCAACTATTTAATACATTTTTTTGTTTTTTTAGTGATTTTCAACATAGCGAATTAACAAAATCTCGTTATGGTAGGATTTGTTATCTTTTTCAGTATCCTTATTATATTATGATAATTTTAACCTTTTCATCCTTAATAAGACAACTTTTTATAGAAACTTGATTTCTTTATGATTTTAGTTAATTAAAAAGCTTTTTATATGATATGTTTTTTATAATTAATATGTCATTGTCATTCTATGGAAAATTTGCACAAAAAAATCCCTATTAGGTAATTCATCCTAACAGGGTTGTGAACTTACTTTATTATTGCTTATGAGAATAAACCTGTAAAACCACATCGTTATGTATAGGTTTCACCACAAATCATTCGAGTTCCTTTTTATAATCGTCAATAACAATTCCCCTAATATTAAAACAAATAGAAATACCGTTGGACCATATGAATACAAAGGATAGAAAGAGTCCAGGGACTGCTGTATTTGTACAATTTAAAATTGGTTCTATAATAAATGTTGGGGTATGTAAAAAACATACTTCCAGCATTTGTTTTTTTATATTAAAATGCATCTATACGAAGCCTCTAAAAATGCCCGTCATCCAAACAAACATTATAAA
>SVEA01000205.1 GCA_015057615.1 Lachnospiraceae bacterium
ATCGTATATATATAGTTAGGTAAGGCAGCCAAATGAATATATATAAGATCCTATTCATACCAAAATCTTAAAATGACTTATGACACGCATATCAAGATTGGCATGTAAAGGAGTATGTGAAAAAGGAATGAGAGAAGACTCAAAATTACTAACCTATGTTAAAATTTTAATAAATTTTATTTTTATCATTATAGCCGGGGTTCTGTTACTGTTGGTTTTTCCGAAAATATTACGGTTTTTTATGCCCTTTGTAATCGGTTGGATTGTGTCTATGATTGCCAATCCTCTGGTAAGATTCCTTGAAAATAAGGTGAAGATACTTCGCAAGCATAGTTCTGCTATTATCATCGCCGTTGTAATTGCGGCTATTGTAGCGGCAATTAGTGCTTTGTTTTCTTTCCTGTTTAATGAGGTACAGCATCTGATGGAAGACCTTCCGAATATCGTTAACCAGGTAAATGAGCAGCTGGATTATGTGTCGGAGAAGGTTAGGGAAATCTCAGGAACTTTACCGGAAGATGTCCAGACCGTGATTAACAGTATCATAATAAGCCTGGGTGATTCGGTGAATTCCTTCATAAAAAATCTGAATCTCTCGGCAGGCTCCGCTGGTGCATTTGCACAAGGGGTAGCGGAAGGCTTCCTGCTTGTTATCGTAACCATCCTGTCAGCGTACTTTTTTACCGTGGACCGGGACAAACTGATTGAAGCGTTAAAAAAGCATCTGCCGGATTCCGTTACGGATGGATGGCGGCTGGTTATCGATAATTTTAAGGCTGCCTTCGGCGGATATTTTAAAGCGCAATTTAAAATCATGCTGGTTCTGACCGTGATTATGTTTATCGGATTTGAAATACTGAAGGTGAGCTATTCGTTTTTTATTGCGCTTGGGGTTGCCTTTATAGATTTACTTCCGGTGTTTGGTACCGGGGCGGTTCTGTGGCCATGGGCGCTCTTTGACATGATCTCCGGTAACTATGTAAGGGCAGTAGGGTTAATCGTGATCTATCTGATCTGCCAGATCTTAAAACAGGTATTGCAGCCGAAGATGGTAGGGGACAGCATCGGTCTAAGTCCATTGTCAACACTGATATTTATGTATATCGGCTATCGATTCTACAATGTGATTGGTATGATCATCGGAATACCGATCGGAATGGTTATCGTGAACTTGTACCGTATTGGAGCATTTGACAAGATTATCCGCGGCTTTAAGATTATCATTCATGATTTCAACGAATTTCGGAAGTTTTAATATAAGGGAAATTTATCGTAACTATATAGTAAATGGTTGATTTCAAGGTAGGATAAGATGTAAGCAATAGCCCTTACTTGATGAAATCAACTTTCGATGAAATTAGATACCATGGGTATTATACTTTTATAATGGAGAATTTTTACGAGTTATCATAGTATATTGTAACGAATAAATCTGAGCCAGGATAAAAGTATAATATACGTGGTATTTCACTTTAAGTTTTTTACAAAATAATTCAAAAGTTCCATATACAAATCCCCAAAAAGATGGTAAAATTAGTCAAATGTATTTTTACGAATGAAAATATAAGTAAGGGGATATGTGTAAATGAATAAGAGGACCATATATCAGGAAGATATTATCACTTTGGAGGAAATCAAGTTAATTCTTGACCGATACCGAATTGGAAAGAAGCCATTAGCGAAGCTGCTTGGATGGGGAGAGACAACAATCATTCGTTACATGGACGGGGATATTCCTACAAGCGAATATTCGAATAAGTTGTATATAATCATGAATCATCCGGAATATTATTATGATTTGCTGCAAAAGCGAAAGGATTGTTTAACAAGTGTTGCTTATCGAAAGAGCAAAAATGCAGTAATCGATTATATTATGTCTTCGAAGATTTATGCGGTGGCATATTATATTGTAAATCGGAGCAATGCGGATATTAGTGCCCGGTATCTGCAATATCTTCTATATTATGGGCAGGTATTTTCTCTCGCTCTAAAGGATCAGGAATTGTTCCAGGATGAATGTCTTGTAAATAGTGACTATATTCCATATTGGAAGCTGTATGAAGAAATGAAGCAGGGCGGGATCCGCACGTTGGAGTTCAAGGAAGAGTATCTTACTCCGGAGGAGCGGGAGCTCATTGATACCGTCTATAACAGCTTTACCTGGTATGGGCCAAGAGCGCTGCAGGCGTTCGCGATCTATGATAAATCCAATATGAAAATATCCAGGGATCAATATAATAACAGAATATTTTCAAAGGAAACTTTGAAGGCATACTATAAGGGGCTTCTGGAAAGGTACCAGATGGAAAGCATGAAGGATATCACCAGATTCCCGGATATGCGGATGCAGGATCTAAAAGAGCTGTAATAAAGTCATGCGAAGCTTAATACAAGAAAAACCCGGAAGGGAGAGAGTTCTCTTTTCCGGGTTTATATTCTTTCTAGCATCCTAGGTGATTTAGCTGCTCTGCTTATTTCTCATTAGCATCCTTCGATCATTTAGTTACTCTGTTTGTTTCTCTTGCTTCGCATTCTTAAGGTTGGATCCAGGATTTTCTTTCGAATACGAAGACTGGTTGGTGTTACCTCCAGTAATTCGTCGGTTTCAATAAATTCCAATGCCTGCTCCAGACTGAGTACCTTAGGAGGGGATAAGCGCAATGCGTCATCCGCACTGGAGGAACGGGTATTGGTAAGCTGCTTGCGCTTACATACGTTTACTTCAATATCCTCTGCCTTGGCATTCTGTCCGACTACCATGCCGGAATATACCTTAACACCGGCACCGATAAAGAGGATACCACGTTCCTGCGCATTATATAAACCATAGGTAATACTTTCACCGGATTCAAATGCGATCAGACTTCCGGTCGGACGATATTGAATATCTCCCTTGAAAGGACCATAGCCATCAAAAATGGTATTCATAATTCCGTTTCCCTTGGTGTCGGTCATAAACTGACCACGATATCCGATTAAGCCGCGGGAAGGAATGGAGAACTCGAGGCGGGTATTCCCATTGTCCGAGGTATGCATGTTAATCATTTCGCCCTTACGGGTACCTAATTCCTGGATTACGATACCTGCAAATTCATCCGGTACATCGACGATGGCACGTTCCATAGGCTCTAATTTCTTGCCTTTTTCATCGTAGTGATACAAAACCTCTGCTTTACTAACAGAGAATTCAAAACCTTCACGGCGCATATTTTCAATTAATACGGATAAATGCAGCTCGCCTCTTCCGGATACCTTAAAGCTTTCCGTTGTTTCCGTTTCCTCTACCCGAAGACTGACATCCGTATTTAACTCGCGGAATAAACGATCTCTAAGATGCCTTGAGGTTACAAATTTTCCTTCTGTTCCGGCAAGAGGACTGTCATTTACATTAAAGTACATAGCAATCGTCGGTTCGGAAATTTTCTGGAAAGGAATTGCCACCGGATTCTCAGGAGAGCAGAGGGTGTCTCCGATATGAATATCTGTGATACCGGAAATAGCAACAATGGAACCGATCGTTGCTTCGTTGACCTCCACTCGTTTTAATCCGTCAAATTCGTAGAGTTTGCTAATTTTAACCTTTTTACATTTGTCCGGATCATGGTGGTTAACGATGACAACATCCTGATTTACCTTGATCGTACCATTATCAACTTTACCGACACCGATTCTTCCGACATACTCGTTGTAATCAATCGTACTGATCAGTACCTGCGTACTCTTCTCCGGGTCACCCTCCGGAGCAGGAATATAATCGATAATTGTATCAAATAAGGCTTTCATATTGGTTGTCTTACCATCAATGGAGGTGGTTGCAATGCCGGCTTTTGCAGAAGCAAACAGAAAAGGACAATCAAGCTGCTCTTCATTTGCATCAAGCTCGATTAACAGTTCCAGAACTTCATCAACAACTTCGGCAGGTCTTGCTTCTGGCCGATCCATTTTATTGACACATACAATGACCGGCAGAGACAGCTCCAAAGCTTTCTTCAGGACAAATTTAGTCTGCGGCATAGGTCCTTCGAAGGCATCTACTACCAGTATAACACCATTTACCATTTTAAGGACACGCTCAACTTCACCACCGAAGTCAGCATGGCCGGGGGTATCTATAATATTAATCTTAACTCCATTATACATAACGGCAGTATTTTTTGCTAATATGGTAATACCACGTTCTCGTTCAATATCATTGGAATCCATGACTCTTTCCACGACATTTTGATTGGACCGGAATACACCGCTTTGCTTTAACAATTCGTCTACCAGGGTAGTTTTACCGTGGTCGACGTGAGCAATAATAGCGATATTTCTTATATCCTCACGTTTCATGAATTAATTCCCTTCTTTCTAGAGACACTTCGCTTGTCTTAAAACAACCTTTATATTGTAACATAGAGATGAAACAAAAATCAACGTATGTTTCGTATATTTTTAATAAAAAATTACAAAAATTTTGTATAAACTAACAAAAATTGGCTAAATTAATAATATAGGTCTATTTTTACTTCTAAAATATGGAAATCTGCATATATTTTAATCATAGGTGAATGAAAGCTGTTTTTGACTAAAGCAGATAAATTTACCCCACATTTTAGAGCAGTTTGGCGTAAAAAGGAACGCCAAGAGAGAAGGGAGAGGTACGATATGACAGATAAAGTATTTGATAACAATCAAGTAAGTATTGCAGGAGAGGTAATCAGTGACTTTATATTCAGCCATGACGTATTTGGAGAAGGTTTCTATATTCTGGAAGTGCAGGTAAGCCGTTTGAGTAATTCCTATGATATAATCCCTATCATGGTTTCCGAACGGTTATCGGATGTAAAGCAGGATTACAAAGGTAAATATGTTGAAATAGTGGGACAATTCCGGTCCTACAATCGACATGAGGAAAGCAAGAATAAACTGGTGCTGTCTGTATTTGCCAGAGAAATTAAATTTGTGGATGAATTGTCTGACAGTGCGAAACCAAATCATATTTTCCTGGACGGCTTCGTATGCAAGCAGCCAATTTACCGGAAGACACCCCTTGGCAGGGAGATCGCGGATGTATTGCTGGCGGTCAATCGTCCCTATGGCAAATCAGATTATATTCCCTGCATCTGCTGGGGAAGAAATGCTAGATTTGCGGAAACCTTCAGTGTCGGCGGTCATGTTCAGATCTGGGGCAGAATTCAGAGCCGCGAGTACCAGAAGAAGATTAGTGAGACCGAATTCGAAAAACGGGTCGCCTATGAGGTATCGGTAAGTAAGCTGGAATATCTGGAGGAATATTAATTCTGGATTTCTTTATGCGCAGCTCCGATCGGAAGGGTTTTAATTATTTTTTGGAGAAATATAAATTTACAAATGTTGGGAATAGATAATATATAAGGCTTGATAGAATCAGTATCTAGGGTATTGATTTTATCAAGCCATTTTTGTCGTATAGATTTTTTGATGAGTGCAAAAGCCTTCTTAACAAATAATCTATATCAATTTGCACAAAACAAGGTAAACTATAAGTAATAGGAAACAATATTTTGTACGCAACTGTTTGAAGTCGTTGGCACTTAGACGTATTTTGTGGTCTTATGTACCACTACGTACTTCAATCTAAGTACTGCGTTTTATGCAGTGCTTGGGAGCAATGTGTTTTGCGAATGAAATATATTTCCTATTACTTGTCAACACATAAATTATGCAAATTGATGAAGTCGAGTTTATAAATCGGCTTTTGACATTAACTCTTACACGTTCTGTCTTTTCAAGTTATTGATTTTTTACTCATCACGATCTGCTTTTTATCTATTTATTTCCTTCGTAGTCTCTTTAATCTCTCGGTAACAGTATGATAAGCATTATCTGCAAGATTTATAGCAGTATATGAATGCCATGATAAAAAAATGTTTTATATAATATAGAAAGAAGATCAAATTGAAAAAAGCTATGGAATACTACCTCTGCCACCTGCAATATGAACGGGGAAATGCAAAAGACATTGACAATACATTCACACAGTGTTAAAATGTTACTATGAATATTAAAAAATACATATTGCTTTGGTAGAGGAGCATTATTTATGAGTAGACTGCCGGATATGTCGTCAGGGCATAGAGGAACGCAGTGGAAAGGAAATAGTGCCGAAGTGATAATAATCCTGTACTTATTATTGCTGGGTATGTGGTTAAGAGCCATATGACTGTCATCAGAATTTAGAATTAGAAAGCGTTGGAACGACGGCGGTTTTTAATTCTCTTACGATTTGGATGGAGCGCTGCCTAAAGAATATAATATAGATAGAACCCGGGTGTATTCTACCGTGGGACTAACGTTATTCTTTAGGGTCGACTCTCGGGTCGACTTTTTTTCGCAATAATTTCGCCGGAGAAAAAGCTTTTTTTAAAGATGTTCGTAATGGTTTGAATCATATTTGAGTTTGAAGTAAAGTGTGAAAAATCAATTTTTCACCAAGCGAATTAATTCGCTTTGCAAATATCAAGCCTGCGGCACAAAGTTTGCAGGTAGTCAAGAAAGGGAATGGTTATTATTATGGCAATATTTAAAGGAGCAGGTGTAGCAATTGTAACACCATTTACGAAGAATAATGAGGTTGATTATGAAAAGCTGGGTGAACTTATTGAATATCAGATTAAAGAAGGGACCGACAGCATCATTATTTGCGGAACGACAGGCGAATCATCGACGCTGACTCATGAAGAGCATCTTGAGTGCATCCGCTTTGCGGTAGATAAAGTTAAGAAAAGAGTGCCGGTGATTGCCGGAGCCGGTTCGAATTGCACCAATACCGCAATCTATCTGTCGAAGGAAGCACAGGAGCATGGAGCGGACGGGCTTCTACTCGTAACCCCGTATTATAACAAAGCTACACAGAATGGTTTGATTGCACATTATACAGCGATTGCAAAAGAGGTTGACCTCCCGATCATTTTATACAATGTTCCGGGAAGGACCGGATGCAATCTTTTACCGAAAACAGTGGCTAGTTTGGTTAAAAACGTAGATAATATAGTAGGTATTAAAGAGGCAAGCGGTAATATCAAGCAGGTGGCAGATATTATGCAGCTGACCGAGGGGAACATCGATTTGTATTCCGGCTGTGATGAGATTATCGTACCTATTCTATCCCTGGGCGGTATCGGTGTTATTTCGGTGATGTCCAATATTATGCCGAAGGCGACGCATGACATTGTAGCTAAGTATCTGGAAGGCGATACGAAGGGAAGCTTGGAGCTGCAGCTAAAGCTATTGCCGTTAGTGGATGCCTTATTCTGCGAGGTCAATCCGATCCCGATCAAGAAAGCGTTGAATCTAATGGGCTTTGAGGTTGGCTCTTTGCGGCTGCCGCTTACCGAAATGGAACCGGTTAATATGGAGCGTTTGGCAGGAGTAATGGAGGCACTTGGTTTAGTGAAACGTTAGGAGGAAACATATGACAAACATCATTTTACGAGGATGTAATGGTAAAATGGGGCAGGTGATTACGAATATTGTAGAATCAGACGATGACGCAATCATTGTTGCAGGCATTGACATCTCACAAAGTAAAGTAAATAGATATCCGGTATACACGAGCTTCAACCAATGCCATGTGATGGCAGATGTGATTGTAGACTTTTCCTCTCCGAAGAATTTAACCGAAATGCTGGATTATGCGAAGGAAAATGAAATTGGCATCATCCTTTGTACAACCGGATTTACGAAAGAGGAGCAAAGCCTGATTGATGAAACAGCAAAGAAAATCCCGGTTTTCCAATCCGCCAATATGTCTATGGGAATTAATCTGATTACGAAGCTTGTTCAGGAAGCGGCAAAGCTTTTGGTGGATTCCGGATTTGACATTGAAATTGTTGAAAAGCATCACAATAAGAAGGTGGATGCACCCTCCGGAACAGCAATTGCACTGGCAGATGCCATGAATAAGGCTTTAGATGATGCCTATGAATATAAATACGACCGCTCAACGGTTCGGGAAATGCGGGGGAAGAAGGAAATCGGTATTTCTTCCGTTCGCGGCGGAACCATTGTCGGAGAGCATGAGATCATCTTTGCGGGAACGGATGAGGTAATCGAAATAAAGCACACGGCATACTCTAAAGCCATCTTTGCAAAGGGAGCCGTACAGGCAGCTAAGTTCCTTCAGGGAAAAGAGCCAGGAAAATATCAGATGAGTGATATCATCGGATAATATAAAACCGTTCGTATTGGATAGAAGGAAACGTTTCTTCCTGGTACGAGCGGTTTTTTGCTTGATTAATTATGATTGAAAGGTCAAAAGCCTTCCTAATAAATCGTCTTCTTCAATTTTGCACAAAGCAAGGAAAAACTTAAGTAATAGAAACAATATTTAATCCGCAGCTGTTTGAAGTCGTTGGCACGCACCATTACGTACTTCAATCCAAGTACTGCGTTTTTTGCAATGCCTTGCGCTGCGTTTTATGCAGCACTTTGAGAACAATGTGTTGCGAACGAATTATGCTTCCTTTACTTATCAATACATAAATTGTGCAAATTGATGAAGCTAGTTATCAAAACGGCTTTTGACATTTGAAACAATTATTTCAATTCATACGTTTTTGTTCACAAATTTTTCGTATTCTTATTGTATTATAGATAAGTAAATGTGAGAGGCCTCAAGAATTTTTTGCAAAATAGACCGACAAGATGATTTAAAAAAATTAATTGTTAGGAGGAGAATAGTTTGATTGAGGTAAAAAATCTAGTGAAACGTTATGGCGATCATACCGCAGTGGATCATTTAACCTTTACCGTTCCCAAAGGTCAGATACTGGGCTTTCTGGGACCCAATGGTGCAGGAAAATCAACGACCATGAATATTATTACCGGATATATGTCTGCAACCGAAGGTACCGTAACGGTCAATGGCTTGGATGTATATGAGGAGCCGGAGACGGTCAAGAAAATGATCGGTTATTTACCGGAGTTCCCGCCATTATATCCCGATATGACGGTATTGGAGTATCTGAACTTTGCGGCAGATATTAAGAAGGTCAGCAAGAAAGAAAAGAAGCAGATGATCGGGGATATCATGGAGGCTACTGGAATTGCTCCAATGGCAGACCGCCTTATTAAACACTTATCCAAAGGCTACAAGCAAAGAGTCGGGCTTGCACAGGCGATTATGGGATATCCGGATGTCATTATACTGGATGAGCCTACCGTAGGTTTGGATCCGAAGCAGATTATTGAAATAAGAGAATTAATTAAGGAATTAAGTAAGAATCATACCATCATCTTAAGCTCTCATATCATGCAGGAAGTAAGTGCTGTATGCGATTCGGTTCTGATTATCGATAAGGGCAAAATGATATTGCAGGATAAGCCGGAGAATTTAAGCATCCATCTGGGATCGACCGGTGGATTAAAGCTGACCGTTAAGGGCGACCGGGAAAAGGTACTTGCCTTACTCGGTAAGATCAGCCGGATCATCAATATAGAGGAGGAGCAGCCCTCCAGCGAAGGAATGGTAGACCTAACCGTTTATTGTAATGAAAAGGATGATATCCGTGAGGAAGTCTTCTATGCAATGAGCGATGCGAAGATGCCGATCCTTGAGATGCAGACGATCAGGATGAGCCTGGAGGACATCTTCCTCAAGGTTACGAATAAAGCAGAGGAAGATATGCAATATCAGGGGGAACATCATTCTGAAAATGATTCAAACGAAGATAGGATGCCCGGACAGGACGACGAAACGGATGAGAATTCTATCGATATAGAAACAAAGAACGACAGTGGGGAGGTAGATCAGAATGCTGGCGATTTATAAAAAAGAATTAAGATCCTATTTTACATCCATGATCGGATATGTTTTTATAGCCTTCTTTCTCGTTATTATTGGCATTTACTTTATGATTTATAATTTAATGTTTGGTTTTGCTAATTTTGAGTATAGCTTAAGTACAGTCACCTTTATCTTTGTACTTCTGGTGCCTTTACTGACGATGCGGCTTATGTCGGAGGAAAATAAGCAGAAAACGGATCAGCTTTTACTGACCTCTCCGCTAACCGCCCGTTCCATTATATGGGGTAAATTTTTTGCGGTATTCACGATCTTTGGAATTGTTATGGCAATCGTTTGTACGTATCCCTTGATCATGTCACTCTATGGTTCGGTTCCCTATGGCTCCGCTTATGGAAGTATCTTGGGATTTACCTTGCTGGGAGGAGCATATCTTGCGATGGGACTTTTTATCTCTTCCCTGACGGAAAGTCAGGTGATTGCGGCAGTGATTTCTTTTGTTGCATTTCTGTTTACCGTGTTAATGGAGGGATTTGCAAGTATATTTCCAACCGATAATAAGACAGCATATACGGTATTCACTGTTATCGTTTTGTTGATCTGCTTATTACTCTATCGGATGATGCATAATGCTACCGTTTCCCTTGTGGCAGGTGTTGTGGGCATCGGTGGTTTGACAGCGATTTATATGCTGAAGCCGACGCTTTTTGACGGATCCGTGGTAAAAGTATTCGGATGGCTTTCGGTAATCTCTCGTTTTGATAATTTCAGTTCCGGGATATTTGATCTTTCCGGAGTGATTTACTACCTAAGTATCATCTTTTTATTTACCTTTCTGTCCATGCAGGTAATTAAAAAGAGAAGATGGAGTTAAGGAAAGGAGAAAAATACTGTGAACGATTTCAATATGAATGAGAATAGAAAAAAGAATTTCATCGGAAGCATAAAAGACTCCTTCTCCGGAAGAAAGTTTCGCAGCGGTGCCTATGTAACCGCAACCTCGGCAGTCGTAATTGCGATTGTAATAATAATCAACATGATTGTAACGCAGATGGGACTTCAGGTGGATCTTACTTCCAGAAAGCTTTATACCTTATCGGATGAGACCAAGGATTACGTTAAGAATATCAAAGAGGATATCACAATCTATCTGTTAGCGGAAACGGGAAATGAGAATACGGATTTTCAAAGGATAGCGAAGGAATATGAAAAACAGTCCGGACATATCCATTTTGTTCACAAGGATCCCATCCTGTATCCGAAGTTTGCTTCCGAATATACGGACAAGGAGATCAGCCAGAACAGCTTTATTGTTGTAAATGATGAAACAGGCAGGTCAAAATATCTGGATTATAGTGACCTTGTGGTTACTGAGTTTGATTATAATACCTATCAGCCAAATGTCACCGGATATGAGGTAGAGGGTGAGATGACCTCTGCGATCCAATTTGTGACGAATCCGGATCTGCCGAAAATGTATGTGATAGAGGGACATGGAGAACAGGAAATCGGCGAGGCATTTAAGTCTTCCATGGATCGTTTGAATGTTCAGATGGATACCTTGGAAATTCTTAAGACGGAAAGTGTTCCGGAGGATTGTGATATCCTGTTTATTAATACTCCCACAAAAGATTTTTCAGAGGAGGAGGTTGACCGGATTAAGGACTATATGATGGCAGGGGGCAATGCAATCATTACCCTGGACTACACCTCCGAAGAGCTTAAGAATTTCAAATCTCTACTGGATTACTACGGCATGGAGGTAACCGATGGGATTCTGATTGAAGGGGATTCCAATATGCATTTGCCGAACTACCCGAACTTCTTAGTGCCGGAGGTTGTCAAGCACGACATTACCGATCAGGTCATTGATAATAAGGTGTACGCGATCAGTCCGGTTGCTTCCGGGCTTACCATCTCCGATACGACCCGAAGCTCTCTTACCGTATCACCGCTTTTACAAACATCCGACACGGCATATGCGAAGCAGAACATCTATGCTGAAACCATGTCCAAGGAAAAGGGCGATATCGAGGGACCCTTCTATATCGGCTTACTGGCATCGGATACCTACAATGGAGTCACTTCTAACATGGCGGTATTCTCAGCAAAGATGATGTTTGATGAAAGTATGATCCAGGGCTATGGAAATGGAAATCTGCTTTCCGGAACGATCGGCTATATGTCGGGGGATAAGTCTCCGATCTCCATTGCATCAAAGAGTATTCTTGCAGACCGTATCTATGTTACCCAGCAGCAGGGAATCCTCTGGGGCGCACTTGTTATTCTTGTTCTGCCGGTATTTATTCTGGTTACCGGGATTGCGGTTAATCTAAAAAGGAGGAAAAGATAATGGCAAAAAGAAAGAAAAGGAACGCTTTTACCTTGGTTTCCCTTCTTTTTGTGATGGTGCTTTTGATTGGGTTTTATATCTGGAATGGCAAGCGTAAGAAAGCCTCCGATGCAGAGAAAGAGGATAGTAAGGCGGAGGAGAATATCACGGTAGCCTCCATCGATTCGGAGCAGGTGAAGACAGTTCACTATATCGGGAAGGATGCAGACATTACGCTGACCTTAATCGATGGGGAAACCTGGATCTCGGAGGCAGAGCCGGAGCGGCCAATTAATCAGCAATACGTTAAGAATATGGTTAATCAGGTTAAGAAGGTTGATGCAAGACGTATCCTAAGTGAAAATGCTGAGAATCTTGCGGAATATGGCTTGGATCATCCGAAAGCCTATCTTCAGGTTACTTTGCAGGATAATTCTACCTTAACCTTGCAGATCGGGGATGAATCCTCCGGAATCAGTGGTTGCTATGCTTTAGTCAATGAGGATAATAAGGTCTATCTACTGAATTCTACCTACCGGACCGGATTGGATTTTAGCGATCTGGATTTTACAGCGGTTGAAGATGGACCGGACATTACCGCCGCGGGTATTGATTTTATCCAGGTATTAAAACGGGATGGAGAAGATTTTGAACTGCTGAATGATAAGGACAATAAATATAAGCAGACATCCAAAATGTACCCATGGGTCATTACTAAGCCATATGAAGAAGGGTATGCAGCGGATTCCTCGAAGATCAGTGATCTGCAGGCGAACTACAGCAGCTTTGATTTTGTGAACTGTGTTGATTATAGCGGGAAGGATCTTGCCCGCTATGGTCTTGAGGATCCGGCTGCTTCCATCTATATTAAATATTTCGAAACCCATACCGAGACTCTGGAGGAACCGGAAACCGATCCGGAGACCGGAGAGGAAATCAAAGAAAAGACAACCTACGAGGATAAGGAATATCGGATCTATGTCGGTAATCAGGAGGAAGACGGTAATTACTATGTAAGAAGAGAAGGCTCCGATTACGTATATACGATGAGGAAAACAGATATTAGCAAAATGCTGGAGACGGATCCTTTCGAGCTTATGAGTAAATTCATCTGTATTCCGAGTATCGACACAGTGGATCGTATCGATATTGACATCAATGGCACTGCCTATACGATGGAGATCAAGCGGGAGACCTTAACTGATGAGGAAGGCAAGGAAGAGACGCAGGCATCCTATTATTATAACGGAAGTAAGGTAGAGGAGGATGCATTTAAAGAGGTATATAAGAAAATGATAGCGGTAGGATATGATGCGAAAGCAGAGGAAAAGGTCAATACAGTAGGCATAAAACCTACGATGACAATCCGCTACCATATCGTTGGCGAGGGAGAGACCACGCTGACCGCCTCTTTCCTTCCCTATGATGACAGCTTCTATCTGGTCGATACCGGGCATACCATCCGCTTCTTCGCAGACAAACGACAGGTGGATGACGTTGCGAAAGCGGTAAAGGAACTTATTCCTTGATTTGTGCAAATTAAGGAAGATGATTTGCTTAGAAAGGCTTATGACACTTAAATCAAAGATCGATAGAGAATTAACAAATCAGATCGCAAAATGTTGATACATTAAAAAGAGCTGAAACAGGCAGAGTCCGGGATACCCGCCGGACAGCGCTGTTTCAGCTCTTTTTGGCTTCGGTAAACTTGTACGAATATTCCCTTCATTGACATAATATATTAGTATATGGGATAATCAAGTTAACGTGAGAGGAATGAATAATTCCTTAAAAAGGAGAGAACATGAGCGCGAAGAAAAAACTAATACTAATCGGAATATGTATCGGAATCATCGTGGCTGTATTTACAGTGAATGTTGTCCGGCGGATGAAGGATGGGAACGAGGGGGATAAGGACGGGCTTGTCGTGAAGGAAAATGTCATTCGTAAGGCAGAAGCCTATCGGCTGTTGAGCTTCCTTGCGTATGACAAGTCAGAAAGAGAATCCCTGTCCTTTGGTATTACATATGCAGACGAGAATATGTCGGATTGGTATGATTCCTATGTGAATGCGGTATGGAAGATGGGTCTCATTGAGGGGAGTGTGAGTGCCTCTCCGAAGGAGACTCTTACCTACGGTGAATGTAAAAGCTTGATTGATCAATTGATCTTAAAATATCCCAGATACCAGAATATCTACGAAGGATTATCCTTTGGCTTTGTAAAAGCAGATGACAAGATAGCATTAACCGAGTTCTTAGAACTTTTTGAGGCACTCTTAAGTGTTCATCCGGAGGAGGAACGCCGGGTGAAGGATAAATTACTCTTTGTTCTTGGTAACGAAGAAGTGGACAATGGTTCCGGCAGGATGGTAACCGATCAGGGCAAGTATTACTATCAGAATGCAAAAAATTATGAGAATCAGTATAAAATGCTACAGCCGGAGCAGCAAGAACAGCTGGAGAAGTCATCAACCAATCAGTCAGAGCTATCGGCAGCAGAGCAGGAGGCAGTTCGAAAGGAGAATGAAAAAGCCGACCAGAAGAAAGAGCAGGAGGATGCGGAATTGGTTGAGCCGGAAGGCAGCAGTACGGCGGACGGCAATACGGCAGATAGTGTAGAAGCTGGCATCTTCGGCAGTCAGGATATAGCTCGGCTCTATCTGGATAAAGGAATCCATGCCAAGGTCTGCGGTTCGGAAATTCTCTACCTGACCTCGGTAACGACAGAAAAAATCGTGATTCGTAATGTTTGGATCGAGCAAGGGGAAGGAAAGAAGGTAAATGCCTTTGTAAATGGTCTAAAGAAAAGCTTTGAAGGAAAATTCCCGCTTTCGGATGAAATTAAAAATGTTGTCGGTGATATCACGGTGGAAGACCAGAAGGTTGTTCAAATCAGTGTAAAACCGGATATTATTGAGGGAAAAGTCTTGCAGTCCGGCAAGGATTTTATTGAAGTAGAGGGCTATGGGAAAATCCCCTTAGATCAGGATTATAAAATATATAAGATATACGGGGAGCTTTCCATGGAATCCACCAATAGTATTCTTGTTGGCTATAATGCGACGGATTTTGTGGTTTCCGGTGGAAAGATCAGTGCCGCACTGATCAAAGAAAGCATTAAGGCGGAGAATATCCGCGTTCTGATAAAAACGACGGATTATACCAGCTACTATCATAATGAGATCATGCTGACGTCCGAGGAAGAATTTACGGTTCAGGGGAAAAAGAATAAAAAAACCTATGCCGCCGGGGAAACAGTAACCATTACCCCGAACTATGAGCTGCTGTCCGAGGGCAGGATTAAAATCGAAGCCGCAACGGAGGAAGGAAAAATTCAGATACTGTCCATAAAGCGGTTGGGAGGAAATCCAAAATACCGGGGAACCATCGAAATCGCAAAGGATGCGAATGGGCTTCTCCTGGTTAACGAGCTACCCTTGGAGGAATATTTGTATGCGGTGATTCCCAGTGAGATGCCGACCTATTACGGTATGGAGCCTTTAAAGGTGCAGGCAGTCTGTGCCAGAAGCTATGCTTACCGACATCTTTTAGCGAACAGCCTAAATCAGTATGGAGCGCATGTTGATGACAGCGTATCCTATCAGGTATACAATAATATTTCGGAAAATGAAGATTCCATTCTTGCGGTTAAGGATACCTATGGACAGGTAATCAAATACGACGGAGAAGTCATTACCGCATACTATTTCTCAACGTCCTGCGGACATACAACAATGCCGGAATACGTGTGGGCGAATGGGCAGCCGATCCCTTATTTGAAGGGCAAACTGATGGCAGTGGAGGATAGCAAAGAGGTCAGCGTACAGGATAGTATCCGACTCTACAAAGATTTGTCGAAGGAAGAAAATTTCCGTAAATTTATTAATGATAAGGATGTTGAAACCTACGACAGTGAGTTCGATTGGTACCGTTGGAATACGACTATAAATATAGAAGATATTCAAAAGAATATAGAGGAAAAGTTACCGAGCAGATATCAGGCGAATTCGAACCTGGTACTGACGATGGTAACGCCGGCAGAGGATGGCAAGGAAGCCGTCTTTGAAAGTATTCCGGTGGATTCCATTGGTGAAATTGTGGATATCTCAGTGAAAAAAAGAGAAGCTGGTGGAATTATTACCGAGCTTTTAGTTACTGGCAGCAAGAAAACCGTTGTAGTAAAAACAGAATACAATATCCGGTTAATTCTTGCACCGACCAACAGTAAGATCGTAAGGAAGGATCTAAGTGAGGTAAACGGCTTGAGCCTGCTGCCCAGTGCGTTCTTTATTATCGATAAGACGGTAGAGGATGGTAAACTTAAGAACATTACCCTAACCGGCGGCGGATACGGTCACGGAGTAGGGATGAGTCAGAATGGGGTAAAAGCAATGGCGGACCATGGGCAGTCCTATGAGACAATTGTATCCTATTTTTATGAAGGAACCAAGCTGGGATTTATCTATGAATAACAGTATCCTTCGATGATGTTTGATATAGCTTTTTCACCTTACGGACGAATATCTTGTTTTCTAAGAGACGGTTACATTCCGCACCGATAAAAAGGATATACATTAAAAAATACATCCAGAGCATAAATAAAACAATCGCCGTCAAACTTCCGTAGGTGGCAGAAAAATTAGAGAAGTTATCAATATAGTAGGAAAAGGCATAGGAAAAACCCATCCATCCGGCGGCGCTGAGAAGCGCTCCCGGAAGCTCCTGCATAATTTTCGTCTTCCGATTCGGGATGACAATATAGATAAGTAGGAAAAAGACAACCAGGGTAATCAGACCTACGATCGTCCGTAAGCTTATAATAACCAGTGCCATATCCATAAGTACCGGGAACTGACGCTCGATCCACAGATACAATCGATTTCCGAATACAAAGAGGATCATAGTGATAATGACCATAATAGCAAAGATTAGAGTATATAGGGCAGAGGTTGCACGAAGAAAGATATAGTTTCTCGTTTCCTTAATTTCATACACTCGGTTTAGCCCCTTCATAATTGCAAGGAACCCTTTTCCCGCAGACCAGAGCGTAGTGATCGCAGTTACGGAAATCAAGGTTCCGGAAGCCGTCGTATCATAGATCTGCGTAACCATGGATACAACCATGGAATTGACGCCGCTGGGGAAAATCAATGTGAACAATTTCAGCATGGAACTTTCGGTAATAGGAAAATATTTGATTATACTAAAAAGAAGCATAATGAACGGGAAAAAAGAGATGATTATAAAAAAGGCAGCCTGCGCTGAGTATGCCTGTATATGATCATCTTGAATTTTCCTGTCAAATAACTTTATTAATTTATAGGTGGCTTTCACCATCTTAACCACATCCAAACATTAGTGATAAATTGTGATTACATTATTCCATAATAATCCGTGTATGTCAATGAAAACGCTTCGAATGGCCATGATAATTGCTACGGGGTCTGCTCCAGCCAGGACGAAATGTGATACTAATTATTATATCATGAACAAAAATCAGTTCATGATCATTCGCTCCGATCGCATATTGCAAGCAAGCTTGCATATGTTCACTACGCTGTTATTATATCATGAGTAATGAACACTCATGATCTTGGCACTCCACTCGGAAAATACAAGTAAACTTGCATTTCCTCATTCCGTTTTTATTATATCATGAACAAAAATCAGTTCATGATCATTCGCTCTGATCGCATATTGCAAGCAAGCTTGCATATACTCACTACGCTGCTATATATCATGAGTAAAGAACACTCATGATCTTGGCACTCCACTCGGAAAATACAAGTAAACTTGCATTTCCTCATTCCGTTTTTATTATATTATATGTGCGCTCAATTTAGAATATCCGATGAATCTGCGGCGTCTATCGAACATAATTGATCGTAATTATAGCAGCAATTTTATCACGATTACAGTAGCAATTAGCAATATTAATGCGGTGTAGGATCAATTCGTCATAATTACGGTAGTAATTAACAATATTAATTGCGGTGGCAAACCGTAGCAGTACGGAGAGCAATCTTAATTTCAGCAATATTTACAGATCCATACAGCAGCATTTCGAATGGCAATCCCCAGGTCGTTAGAAAATAAACCCTGTAATATATACAGCAAAAATGGCACCGAGTGCGACGATTACAAGGCTTTTTTCCCTATAGGCTAAAAATATTGCCGCAACCGTGCCGCATACCGCGGTTATGAAATTACCGGTTGAATAAAGAATGTCAGGAAAGGTCAAAGCTCCCAGTACAGCATAGGGAACGTAATTTAAAAAGGATTTTATGTAGGTTGATTTGATCTCTCTTCGAAATATAACAATGGGTAACACCCTTGGAATATAGGTAAATAAAGCCATTAAAAGAACGGCTAAGAATGCTTTTTTCAGATTCATTGTGTCACTTCTCCCTTCTGTTTCATAATCGGCTCTTTCACGGCATTCTCTTCCTTTTCTTTGATCGGATACCGCCAGGCTCCGATACCAGCTCCGATGATGGTGGCAATTATAACACGAAAGCCGGAGGATATCCAATGAAATAATGGGAGGTATCGAAGAAGGCATACCACCAGGACGGACAGTAACAGGATAACGAATACCGGTTTTGATCTTTTAGCTGCCGGCAGCAGAATCGCGATAAACATCCCATAGAGTGCAATTCCCATGGCATTACTTAAGCTGTCAGGAAGAGCGGAGCAGATCATAGCTCCCAGTGCGGTTCCTAAGGTCCAACCAAGAACCGGTCCGAGGATTAATCCCTGTAGATAGGAGAAGGTCAGGGTATCCTGCTCCAGGGAAGCGACAGAAAAGGTTTCATCCGTAACACCGTACCCAATCAGCATACGTTCCGGTAAGGACATGTTTTTATCCAAACGCTGCGTTAAGGATAAGGACATGAGCATGTAACGAAGGTTAATGACGAAGGTGGTTAACGTTATTTCAAAAAGCCCGGCACCGGTCAAAATCAGATTCGTTCCTGCAAACTGTCCCGCAGAGGTCAGATTTGATAGTGAAATAAAAACTGCCATCCAAACCGGAATTCCGCCCGAGACCGCCATAAGCCCGAAGGTAAAGGATACCGGGAGATAGCCTGCGGCGATTGGGAAGCCTCGTTTTAAACCATAGATAAAATCTTCTCTTTGTACTTTGTTCTTCAATTTGTTTCATCTTCCCCTCTTCTTAAAATCAAGCCCACCTAGTGTCTCTTATAAAAACCAGTGTCTCTTATAAAAACTCACGTTACGCATAGAATGTTTTTTCGCTGCCTCATTTCAATCACTTTAGCGTATCGAATATATTATTATAAATTTGAGTCAAAGCTCTTCCTGGCAAATAGTCATCATCTTCAATTTTATAAACTCCAGGTTGTTTTGATGTCTTAAAATTCACAAAAAATGTATAATTATACGAAGCAGTATATACATTATAACGCAGCCGCCTAAATAATCAAGATAGCAGGGACCGATTCATCCGCCGGTTTGAAGCAAAAACAGGCATGATATGTCGATTGGAGGGAGTAAGACACAATTGATAATTAACAAAGGATAAAGTATAATAAATTTGATATATTTCTTTGTATTCTTGTGGATAAACTCTTGATTTTTGATGGTTTTATAGTTATGATGTTAATTAGGATATTTCTAACAATATGGACAGATTGGTTACAGGTTGGTTTTGATATATAGAGAGTAATCAAGGAGGATATCGGTATGATCAATTTTGATGAAGAAATTGAAAAGTTTCAACCCAGCTTGGAGATTGAACAAGCGGAAGATGTGATTAATAACAACGACTTGACAGATATATCAGATATACTGAAAGAGTTATTAAAACAGAAGAGCGACAAATAGAACAAATAAAACATATACTACAAAAAAGTTAGGTGGGGATAAGAGTGATTTGCCCAAATTGCGGAAGTAATATATCGGATAAGAGAAAACACTGTGAGCGCTGCGGTATGGATTTATCGTTAAGTTGGAAAATAATATATGCTTCGAACCAATATTATAATAACGGCTTAGCAAAAGCGAAGGTTCGTGATTTATCCGGAGCAATTACCGCTTTACGCAACAGCCTTGAACTAAATAAATTAAATACGAATGCCAGGAATCTTTTGGGTCTGGTTTATTTTGAAATTGGAGAAACGGTAGCTGCTCTAAGTGAATGGGTGATCAGTAAGCATTTTCAGCCAGAGGAAAATGATGCGGAAGAGTACATTAACCGGGTTCAATCGAACCCAACAAAGCTGGAATATCAGAACCAGGCAATTAAGCGGTATAATACGGCATTGAATTTTGCAAAGCAAAAAAGTGATGACCTGGCAATTATTCAGTTGAAGAAGGTTATTTCATTGAATTCGCATTTTATCCGTGCATATCATTTGTTATCCCTGTTATATATGAAGGGCAGAGAGAATGATAAAGCGAAAAGAATCCTGGTTAAGGCAGCAAAGATCGATGTTTCGAATAACACCACCCTGCGATATCTGAAAGAATTGGAGGTACCGGCGGCGCTGAAAGATTCCGACGGTAATTTAGAAGGCGAGAACAGCGTTACCTCTTCTATTATACCGATTTCCTCCTATAAAGAGGACAAGCCGAATATTATGGCTTTTGTTAATTTAGTGGTGGGTGTCATTATCGGAATTGCAGTTACGGCATTTTTAATCCTTCCGTCGATCGATAAGAGACGCAATATGAAGGATAATTCAGATTATGTGGATTACAGTTCGGGACTTGCCATTCAGGAAGAGAAGGATAAGACAATCAAGGAGCTTCAGCAGAAAAATACAGATTTACAGAAGCAGGTAGACGATCTGCAGGCAGAGGTCGACAGTTTTGTTATGCCGGAGGATAGCAATGCGGTCTATAATCCGCTATTTGAAGCCGTTGATCGTTATATGACGGAAATGGCAAAAACAAATACGAGGGATCGTGATTATACCGGTATTGCCGAAATTCTTGCTACGATAGATGAAAGTAAATATGAGTCGGAGACATCGGTTGCGTTATTAAAGCGGCTGCAGGAGGATGTCTACCCTACGGCGGCACAAATCCATTATGACCTTGGCCATAATTTGTATAGCAGGGCAAAATACGAGGAGTCACTCGCGGAGTTTGATAAGTCTATGACCTATGATCCGACCAATGTAAACCCAGTATATTTTGCGGCAAGGGCGTATCACCGCTTGCAGGATTATGATAATGCCGCTACGTATTATAGTCTAGTGCTTTCGGATTACCCAGGCTCCAAGCGGGAAAAGAATGCGAAGGATTTCTTGGCGCAGGTACAAAGAGCAAGCGAGACAGAATAAATGTATAAGTTTCCCTGGAGGAAGCAGTCAGCTGTAGAATTACAATGGTATAGCAAAAAGCAGTAAAGGATACGATTACAGTAGAATAACCAGAAAGCAGTGATTTAGATAATTGCGATCGAACAGCAAAATGAGCAGAAATGAATATGATTTGTGCTAGAACAATAAGAAAAAACGGTAGTTGATACGGTTACGGTAGAACAATTAGAAAAAGAAGTTGTAATTGATACGATTACTGTTAAACAACATAAGATAAGAATTATTAAAAGACGTTTGATGTAGGAGCGCTTTAACGAGCGTTCCCATAAATGTCTTTTTTTATCGTATAGGATTTGATGGTCAAAAGCCAATTTATAAAACCCCTTAATCAATTTGCACAGTTTATGTAGGGGATAAGTTCGACCTTGATTTGTGCAAATTGGTGAAGACTATTTGTTAAGAATGCTTTTGATACTCATATCCGTATAGGAAATTGCGTCCTATACGGCAATATAAAATCGGTAATGCACCATTTGGTTAACGTATTACAAGGCAAGGAGGGAATAAAATACATGCAGAATTTAAAAAATCAAGAAAGAAAATATGGAATAGCAGGAGAGGAGGGAACCACTTACGAGGTACAAAGGAGATGTCTGATAATTCATCTAAACGGAGAATTGGATCACCACAATGCAATCGGCATTCGGGAAAAAGCGGACAAGCTGATTGAGCGTAATCATATAAAGCATATTGTATTTGATTTTTCCAGCGCCAATTTTATGGATAGTGCCGGAATTGGAGTGATTATGGGAAGATATAAGAAGGTTATTTTTATAGGGGGAAAGATTGCTGTTACGAATCTGAATTCTGCAGTTGATCGGATCTTTCGGCTGTCCGGGCTGTATAAAATTATCGAAAAGCATGACACCGTGGAAGCAGCCATGAATCATCTTCAATAAACGCAATATGAGGATCGGTAGGAAAAGGAAAGGGGATAAGAAACAAAATGAATGATACCAACGAAATGTTATTGGAGTTTGAGAGCAAATCTCAAAATGAAAGCTTTGCCAGAACTGTAGTTGCTGCTTTTGCTGCCCAGCTGGATCCGACAATCGAGGAACTGGCAGATATAAAAACAGCGGTATCCGAAGCTGTTACGAATTCCATCATTCATGGATATGTGGACCGCGTCGGAAAGATCCGGATGAAATGCATCCTTTGTAAGGATGAGCTGACGGTTGAGATACAGGATTTTGGGGTAGGAATTGATAATATTCCAAAAGCAATGGAGCCGTTATATACGACCAGACCGGAGCTTGAGAGATCGGGGATGGGATTTTCCTTTATGGAAGCTTTCATGGATCAGCTGGAAGTGGAGTCAACCGTCGGAGAAGGAACCATGGTAAGGATGAAAAAGAGATTGGGGAAACCGGATAAATTGAAGGATTATGTGCAGGATACCAAACAGCAAGATCTTGTTCATGACTAGAAGCTGTCTGTGGCGTAACATACCGGGGCATACGCCGGCAGGAAAACAAAATTTATGGAGAAAGGCAGGAAGGGAGTGGGGTTTAATGTGGATACGCTTGAGCTGATAAAACTATCACAGGAGGGCGATAAGGAAGCAAGAGACCGGGTTGTGACTGAAAATGTCGGCTTGGTCTGGAGTATCGTCAGGAGATTTGCCAATCGGGGACACGAGATGGAGGATCTGTTCCAGATTGGGAGTATCGGCTTAATAAAGGCAATCGATAAATTTGATTCCTCCTATGAGGTGAAATTTTCAACCTATGCGGTTCCTATGATAACCGGTGAAATCAAACGGTTTCTTCGAGATGATGGGATGATAAAGGTTAGCCGTTCCTTAAAAGAGACGGCAACGAAGATCCGGGCGGTACGCGAAAGCTTCGGTAACAAGTACGGCAGAGAACCGACGATCGAAGAAATTGAATCTGAATTAAATATTGCAAGAGATGAGATTGTTATGGCACTGGATACCGGTGCAGAGGTAGAGTCCCTATATAAGACGATCTATCAGGGGGATGGAAATCCGATTTATTTAATTGATAAATTAGTGGAAACAAATGATGAAAGCGATAGTTTAGTAGATAAGCTGGCATTACGAGAGGTGATCGCCTCTTTAAATGAGAAGGAGCAGGAAATTATCCGGCTTAGATATTATAAAGATAGAACACAGACGGACATTGCGAAGGAGCTTGGGATCTCCCAGGTGCAGGTTTCAAGAATGGAAAAGAGAATTTTAAAAATAATGCGAGAAAAAATGGGAGCATGAGATACTTTATTTTCCAGTATAGCGAAAAGGATAATTCATATAATAATAGCATGAAAAGGATAACGAAAAAGCATCAGTTAAATAAGCTGATGCTTTTTCAATGTGCAGAACCCGATCGGAAATGACGGGAGATACGAAGCAGTGGAGTATATTCGAAAGGGAAGGGGAAATGATATGTCAGGAAGGGATGAAATGAATGCTTTCGTAGATGAAGAAGGAGAAAACAGCAATAGGTCGATAAGAAGAAAACGTTATTTCCTTATTACTACTTTCCTAATTATCGCAATCGTGGCAATTCTCCTCTGTATGAGCTATTTTACGAAAAGCAAGGTCAATGAATACGACGGGACACTGGTCTACGAGCCAGAGGAGATTACTAACATAGCAGAAGGATGACGTTCCATGAATGCTTCCTTATTTAAAATTCGATAGATCTGCAGGAGCAGACGGATAGGAGATATGTATGGACAAAGATAAGAATATAGATCTTTCCCAGATCGTCGGGGAAAAGGATGCAAAAACAAGAAATGAAAATTACAATCAATACGTGAAGCAGGTAACGCCAAAACACAATATTATTAAAAATATGCTGGCAGCCTATCTTGTGGGAGGTATCATTTGTACGCTGGGACAGTTTTTCACAAATTACTATATATCGCTGGGGGCAGATAAGGAAATGGCGAAAGCCTATAATACCATTACCCTGGTATTCCTTGCAATACTTCTTACCAGCATCGGTATCTATCAGAAAATAGCTAAATTCGGCGGAGCAGGCACTTTAGTTCCGATTACCGGATTTGCAAATTCGGTAGCGGCTCCCGCGGTTGAGTATAAAAAGGAAGGTCAGGTCTTTGGTATTGGAGTCAATATTTTCACAATTGCAGGTCCGGTAATACTATACGGGATTTTTTCTTCGTGGCTTCTCGGATTGATTTACTACATCTTAAAACAGCTCGGTGTGGTTTAAGGATGGGAAGAAAGGAGATATAATTATGCCGGAAAATATCGGAAATAAATTTAAAATGATTGGAAAGCAAAGTATATTGTTTCATAACCCGCCCTATATTATCGGAGCCTCCTCTATCGCCGGAAAAAAGGAAGGGGAAGGACCGCTGGGCGAGTTGTTTGATACTGTCTGGGAAGATCCGTTATTGGGAAAGGATACCTGGGAGGAAGCTGAAAGTGAATTCATGAAGCAGGCGGCAGAGAAGGCGATACAGAAAGCCGGATTATCGAATAGGGATATCCGATACCTGCTTGCCGGAGATTTATTGGCGCAGCTGATTGCCAGTTCCTTTGGTATTGCAGAGTTAAATATTCCGTTTTTTGGGCTGTTTGGTGCGTGCTCTACCATGGGGGAGGCATTATCGATCGGATCTATTTTAATCGACGGAGGCTTTGCCGACAAGGTATTAGCCGTTACCTCAAGCCACTTCGCCGGAGCTGAGAAGCAGTTCCGATTCCCTTTAGATTATGGAAATCAGCGTCCGTATTCTGCATCATGGACGGTAACGGGAAGTGGAGCGGTTATTCTGTCCGATCAAAATGGCAATCGTAACGATCCGGCAATTCGAGTTAAAGGAATAACCACTGGTAAGATCGTTGACTACGGGATAAAGGATCCCATGAATATGGGAGCGGCTATGGCACC
>SVEA01000206.1 GCA_015057615.1 Lachnospiraceae bacterium
TACTTGGATTGAAGTACGTAATGGTACGTGCCAACGACTTCAAGCAGTTGCGCATTAAAATATTGTTTCCTATTACTTAAGTTTTTCCTTGATTGTGTAAATTGAACACGATTTGTTAAGAAGGCTTTTGACATATTATAAAGGGGAAGAGAGGATCCGTGGATGAGAGATAAAATTCTGGAGACGATTGATAAGAACAGTAAGGTGTCGGCAGCAGATCTAGCCATCATGCTGGGCACTACAGAAGAAGAGGTTACAACTGCAATTAAGGAAATGGAGGAGGAAGCCATCATTTGTGGATACCCGACTCTGATTAATTGGGATAAGGTCCGCTGTGAAAGAGTAACCGCTCTGATTGAAGTAAAGGTAACACCGCAGCGGGGGTTGGGGTTTGATAAAATAGCAGAAAGAATTTACAAATTTGACGAAGTACAATCCGTATACCTAATGTCGGGCGGGTTTGACCTGACCGTTATTATTACGGGTAAGACGATGCGGGAAGTCGCGGCTTTTGTTTCTGAGAAATTAGCACCGATGGAAGCGATCTTAAGTACGGCAACCCATTTTGTGCTGAAAAAGTATAAGGAACATGGCTTACCGCTCGTTCAGAAGAATCAGGATGAAAGGATGTTGATCTCCCCTTGAGAAACCCATTATCAAAAACAATTGTAGAAATACCACCCTCCGGAATTCGTAAATTTTTCGATATCGTCAGTGAGATGAAGGATGCCATTTCCCTGGGTGTCGGCGAACCGGATTTTGATACCCCTTGGCATATCCGTGAGGAAGGTATCTATTCTTTGGAGAAGGGACGAACCTTCTATACATCGAATGCCGGTTTAAAAGAACTAAAAATTGAAATATGCAATTATTTAAAACGTCGGTTTGCCCTGGATTATCATTACGATAGTGAAACCATGGTAACCGTCGGAGGCAGTGAAGCAATCGATATTGCTCTTAGGGCAATGTTAGATCCGGGAGATGAGGTGCTCATTCCCCAGCCGTGCTACGTCTCCTACCATCCCTGTACCATACTGGCAGGCGGTGTACCGGTAGTGATCGAATTAGAAGAGGAAAATGAATTTAAGCTGACAAAGGAACAGCTCCTATCCGCCATTACAGAGAAAACGAAGGTATTAATTCTGCCGTTTCCGAATAATCCCACAGGAGCGATCATGACTTATGAGGATCTAAAAGAAATCGCAGAGGTCATAGTGGAAAAAGATTTGTTTGTAATTTCGGATGAAATCTATTCTGAGTTAACCTACGGTCAGAAGCATGTATCCATTGCATCCTTCCCAGGTCTGAGGGAAAGAACCATCGTCATCAATGGTTTTTCAAAATCCTATGCAATGACAGGATGGAGACTGGGTTACGCAGTAGGACCGGCAGAGATCATTAAGCAAATGCTCAAAATCCATCAATTTGCAATTATGTGTGCTCCGACAACCAGCCAGTATGCTGGTGTTGAGGCGTTAAAACATGGCGACCGTGATGTGGAAATGATGCGGGATGCTTATGATAAACGAAGAAGATATCTGATCGGGTCATTACGATCCATGGGATTAGAATGCTTTGAGCCTTATGGTGCCTTCTATGTCTTCCCAAGTATCAAAAGTCTCGGCATGACTTCGGATGAATTCGCAACCAAATTACTGATGGAGGAAAAAGTTGCGGTAGTACCGGGAACCGCATTTGGTGAATGCGGAGAAGGATTTTTACGAATTTCTTATGCGTATTCCATTGACAACTTAAAAATTGCGCTGGGAAGAATACAGAATTTTGTTGAAAAACATAAAATTATATAAAATCTTGCAAATTTGCTTGAAAAGAATACCATATCTGTGATAGAATTTTGGAAGGATACATAGGAGGATATAAAATGACTTCAGTGAATGTAGAACATATTAACCCATTCTTGATGGCATCCACCAAAATACTTAAAGAGATGTGTTTTGTCGATGCAAAGCTTGGGAGACCCTATATCAAAGATCCGGTATTTTTAGACAATACCCTCGTTATATTTATAGGATTTACTGGTGAGATAAAAGGTCAGGTAATGATTGCTTTTGAAAACAAAATTGCCTGTGACATTGCATCAAAAATGATGATGATGCCCGTAGCCGAGATGGATGAAATATCCCGAAGTGCTATTTGCGAATTGGGAAATATGATTATGGGTAATACGGCAACAATATTCTCTACGAAAGGGATTGCAATAGACATAACCCCACCAACCGTGGGAAATGGAACCATGTCATTTACAAATAACTTCGCTCAGAATATCTGCGTACCGCTGGAATATGACGGTGGCAAAAGAATTGAAATTAACATTGCAATTAAAGGTGATTAAAATCACCTTTTTTCTTTCCTTTAGGGAAGATTGATTGAGGTGTCAAAAGCTGATTTATAAAACCAACTTCATCAATTTGCACAATTTATACATTGATAAGTAATAGGAAACAAATTTCATTCGCAACACGTGATTGCACAAAGTACTAGAAAACAATAGTGCCAAGTATTGTAAAAACCAATGCTTGGATGAAGTACGTAATGGTACATAAGACCACAAAATACGTGATCTAAGTACCAACGACTTCAAGCAGTTGCTCAGTAAAATATTGTTTCCCATTACTTGAAGTTTTACTTTGATTTGTGCAAATTGAAGAAGACGGTTTGTTAGGAATGCTTTTGACACGGTATTTGATGAAACATTAACGATGGTTTAGAATTAATTGAGAGGGTTTGAAAATGAATATTGTTTTATTAGAACCGGAGATACCTCAGAATACAGGAAATATCGGGCGGACCTGTGTGGCGACAGGAACGAAGCTGCATCTGATTGAGCCGATGGGCTTTCGTCTGAATGAAAAGCAGATTCGGCGTGCTGGTCTCGATTATTGGAATGATCTGGACGTAACGACGTATGATAGTTATCCGGACTTCTTAGCAAAGAATCCGGGAGCTAAGATTTATATGGCAACGACAAAAGCACAGAAGTGCTATACCGAGGCTGCGTTTGAACCGGATTGCTTTATTATGTTTGGAAAAGAGAGTGCCGGTATCCCGGAAGAAATATTACTTGAGAATAAAGAGAATTCGATACGAATTCCTATGATTGGGGATATTCGCTCCCTCAACCTGGGAAACTCCGTTGCAATCGTTTTATATGAAGCACTGCGGCAGAATAACTTTGAAGGAATGAATCGAATTGGGCAGCTTCACCATCATAGCTGGGAGGAAGCGTAAAAAATTCCTAGCTTATGAAATTTTTCCTATCTTCAAGTAAGAAAATTTGGAAGGTCTAGAAAATAGATGAGGCTGCAGCCTTCTACTCCTCCGATTTTTTCAGGGAGAAGATGAATTCGGTTCCGACTCCTTCGGTACTGATCACATTGATGTTTTCATTATGTGCCTGGATAATTTCTCTCGTAATGGAAAGTCCAAGGCCGGTGCCCTTCTTATCTTTCCCGCGGGAGGTATCCGTCTTATAGAAGCGATCCCAGATCTTTTTGAGGCTGTCCTTCGGGATACCGATCCCGTAATCCTTAACGGACACAAATACCTTATCGCCGCGTTCCTCCGTAGATACCTTTATCTTGGAATTGCTAGAGCTGAACTTAATTGCGTTATCAATCAGGTTGTATAAAACCTGCTGAAGCTTACCCATATCGGCATCCACATAGGTTTCATAGGAGGAAAAGACAAGATTTAGGGTGATTTTCTTGTCTCTGCAGGCGCCCTCAAAGCTTTCCGCAGTCTTCTTTATAATCTGATTGATATCAAAGGAAATGATATCAAGGAAGGTGCCGTGATTCTCAAAGCTGTTAAGCTCTAAAAGGCTGGAGGTCAATTTATTTAAACGCTCTGTTTCAAAGAGTATAATATTCAAATATTTATCCTGCATCTCATGCGGGATTGTCCCGTCTAAAATAGCTTCGGCATAACCTTTAATCGAGGTCAGAGGAGAACGAAAATCATGGGAGATATTTGCCACAAATTTCTTCTGGTAATCATCCAGCTTGCTCAGCTCCATTGCCATATAGGAAAGGGCAGCGCCAAGATCCCGGTATTCGCTTAAGCCCTTTAGAACCAAGGCGTAATTATAGTTCCCGGAGCTGTATTCCATGGCGGCCTTGCGTAAACTTTTAAGCGGTATCGCAGTAATATAGTAAATGTATAAAAAGATAATAAAGAGCAGAGGTAAAAAGATAAGAAAGCATAAATTGATAACATCCATATAGTAGGAATTGGCGATCGCAGTAATTCCGCTTTGGGAGGTATGGAGTACAATATAGCCCCGAACCTGATATCGATACGATACTGGATGGATATAACTCATCATCGGCTCACGGAAAATTCCCTGAAAAAAAGTATTTTCGGAGATCGTTTCTTCCGCCAGAAAGGATGGATCCAGTTCATTTAGGTTGACATTTACCGCATTTCCTACATAGGAGGAATCAGCAATAATCATACCGTCAGAATTTACAATCCATATGCGAAGTCCAAGAAAGGTGTCGATGGATCGTAACTGGTCAATCAAGGTCTCCAGTGTCATATTGGAGTGATAGAAATTCTCCATATACTCCGAGGAAATTAAATTAGCCTCTTTATACATCAAATCCAATTTGTTGTCCCGCAGCCTTTTTTCAAGAAGCTTCATGCCGTATGTATTCAGGAGCAAAAAGGTGGATACCCCGGCCAGTAAAAAGCAAATAATCAGCCTTGACCATATTGACTTTTTCATCTGACACCATCCTTTCCGTATTCAGAGAAATAAATTCGTCTCTGATTTTCCTGCTAATTTCAGTCGTAAATAAAGACTTTATAAGAAGACTTTTAATAGTCTTTATTTTTTGATCGTTTTTACCTCAAATTTATATCCAATGCCCCAGACGGTTGCCAGACTCCAGGAGGAATGATCCTTTATTTTCTCCCGCAGCCGTTTGATATGAACATCCACGGTTCTTGTATCTCCGAAATATTCATAGCCCCAGATATGATCCAGCAATTGCTCCCTGGTAAATACCTGATTTGGGTTCGAAGCCAGAAAATATAAAAGCTCCAGCTCCTTCGGAGGCATTTCGATATTTTCTCCATAATATTGTACCGAATAATTTGTTAAATTAATAATTAAATCCGGATAGGATACATAATCTCCGGTGGGAGCAGGCGGAGCATCCTCCTCCACTGCAGGCGGCTGAAATCTTCGGAGAACGGCACGTACTCTGGCAACCAGCTCCTTCGAATCAAAGGGCTTGATAACATAGTCGTCTGCTCCAAGCTCCAGACCGAGTACCTTATCAAAGACCTCTCCCTTAGCGGAGAGCATAATAATCGGCGTCTTCGATGTCCTTCGAATCTGCCTGCATACCTCATAGCCATCAATACCGGGAAGCATCAGATCCAGCAGAACGAGATCTGGCTGATAGGAATGAAACTGCTTTATTGCCTCTTCTCCGTCATGTACCATCAAAGTGTCAAAGCATTCTTTTGTAAGGTATAAAGAAATAAGTTCAGCAATATTAACATCATCATCTACAATTAATATCTTCTGCTTCGCTTTCATAATTTACCTCATTTCTGCGCGGCTTTTTGCATCCGGGAGCTTGTGATACCGCGCAGACACAAACTCCGGAGTGTAATAGTTGAAAAATCAATTTCTATTTTATTGAAATTCTACGATAGTAACGCCGTGGTCGCCCTCTCCAAAGCCTCCGATCCGGAAGGACTTGACATATTTGACCTTTTTTAAATGCTTATGGATCGCATTTTTTAAGGCACCGGTTCCCCTTCCGTGAATAACGGTCACTTGGGGAAGATGGGCAAGATAAGCATCGTCCAAATATTTGTCTAGTTCAAACAAAGCTTCATCCACAGTCTTTCCGATCAGATTGATCTCCGGATGGATGGAGTTGGATTTGGACATCTTGATCTTACCACTTTGTGTTTTATGAAAGTTCGGCGCGGTGATTACTTCTTCATCTAGCCGTTCAAGATCTTTTAGATTTACCTGGGAATTTAGGATACCCATCTGAACAAATAAGTCGCCCTTGGCATTGGGCAGGGTTTTCACCGTACCGTCTAATCCTAAGCTGATAACATGAACCAAATCTCCCACTTTAAGATCCTTGATTACCGCCTTATTTTTCGGTTTATTAAGATTCTTATCAGAGGAGGATTCACTCTTGTTAATCTTCTCACGAAGCGAATTCCGTTCCTGCTCCATATCCTTGATATTGCCACCCTCTTGCAGCCATTTGTTATATTTTTTAATGCTGCCGTCGGCATATTCCTTCGCTTCCTGCAGGATGGAGGCAGCATTCTCCCTTGCCTCTCGTAAAATACGGTCACGGTTGGTATCTAGGGATTCGTTCTTTTTCTTAAGGCTCTTCTTTAGCTGCTCGATCTCTTCCTTATACCGACTGATTTCCTCCTGCTCCTTCTCTATGGTAACACGGTTTTCTTCCAAATTACTGATTAAGTCCTCGAAGCTCCGGTCCTGCTTGCCGATGCGCTCCTTGGCATCTGCGATGATATAGTCGGGTAATCCCAGTTTCATAGATATGGCAAATGCATTACTTTTCCCAGGAATTCCGATTAAGAGGCGATAGGTCGGTCGAAGGGTCTCCACATCAAATTCGCAGGAAGCATTGTTTACTCCATCGGTGGACAGAGCATAGATTTTAAGCTCACTGTAATGTGTAGTAGCCATAGTGCGGATCCCACGTTTATGCAAATAGGAGAGAATGGACATGGCAAGGGCGGCACCTTCGGTCGGATCGGTACCGGCACCCAACTCATCAAAGAGCACAAGCGACTGTTCCTCGGCTTTATCCAGGATGGATACAATATTGGTCATATGGGAAGAGAAGGTACTGAGGCTTTGCTCGATACTCTGCTCATCTCCGATATCCGCATAGACCTCTTCAAATACAGCTAGCTCGGATCCGTCGAAAGCAGGAATATGAAGCCCAGCCTGTCCCATTAAGGTTAAAAGTCCGACGGTTTTTAAAGTAACCGTCTTACCGCCGGTATTCGGGCCGGTGATAATCAGCATACTAAAATCCTTGCCGAGCATGACATCGATCGGAACAACCTTCTTCTCGTTAATGAGCGGGTGGCGTCCCTTCTTAATATTAATGATACCATTTTCGTTAAATACAGGCTCTGAGCCCTTCATCAGCCGGGAAAGGGAGGCTCTTGCAAAGATAAAATCCAGTTCCGATAAGGTGTTAAAATCATACGCCAGCGCATCGGTATGCTCCGCTGCCAGATTACTCAGTTCGGCAAGGACCTTCTCTATTTCCTCCTGCTCCTTAAGAGCAAGCTCCTTTAACTCGTTATTGAGACGTACCACGGACATTGGCTCAATAAACAAGGTGGAACCGGTAGAGGATTGATCATGAATCATGCCGGGAAATGAATTCTTATATTCGGAACGGACGGGGAGGCAATAGCGGCCGTTTCGCATGGTAATAATATTTTCCTGCAGCTTGGTTTTGGCAGAATTTAGAATCTGCGACAGCTCACTGTGAATCCGGTCATTGCTATTACGGATGGAGCGCCGCACGCTCTTAAGGGAAGGGCTAGCATCATCCGCAATCTCTTCCTCCGAGAGAATACATCGCTTGATCTCACGATTAAGCGAAGATAAAGGCTCCAAACCTGCAAAAAATTCAGTCAGAGAATCCTCGGTCTGTTCCTCTCCCTCCTTTCCGGTATAGCCGCCAAAGGCTTTGATTCGTAGTACAGCATCCAAATCAGAGCTGATATGCAAAAGCTCTACGGCGCTGAGAGAGGAGCCGACCTTTAATCGCATCAGGGAAGGCCGGATATCATGAATTCCGCTAAACGATAGGCTTCCCTTCCGAAGAATTCTGGAAAGCGCATCGGTCGTTTGTTTTTGTAGTTCTCGAATCTTATCTATATCCGAAGTCGGCAGCAGCTGCTGACAATGATCGCGGCCAAAACTTGTTCCTGCAAGCTCTGATAATTTATCTTTGATTTTATTATATTCCAGGGTTTTTAATGCTTTTTCATTCATACTTAACCTTGCCTTTCTTGACTACCTGCAAACTTTGTGCCGTAGGCTCATGCTTTTTGGGCATAAATCTTGAAGAATAGTGCTTTTGCTATTCCTCCTAAGTCCCTCGTATTTAAAGAGACTTTTTGCCCGCGGTTCTTTTGCGAGACGATTCACACTGCACAGCTCTAATAAGCAAAAATGCACACCTCAGTCGATCTGTACAATATCTATTTTACCGTATGTTGTAAAAAAATAAAACCTCTATTTGCAAGGAAAAGCTAAATTCATATGGCAAAAGCGATATATTTATGTTATGATTGTTAAATCCTGATTTTATAGAACAAATTTTGGATAATTTTCCTTATAATACAAAGATATGGGGCTTTTTGTTTACAAATCATTCACAATCTGTTCATATGTCATTGATAAAATGGGACTTATAGTCTATTAAAATAATGCTGGGAGTCATTGAGTAAATCTTTTGTAAGGAGAAAAACATGTCTGATAAAAAGCAAGACAATAATGATTTCGAGTTTATAAAAGAGCAAGTAATTGTTAAAAAGCATAGAAAATTTAAAAAATGGATTCTTCCATTTTTAATGACCGTATTAATGGCAGTTTTATTTGGAATTATTGCAGCGGCAACCTTCTGTATTACAGAACCCAGATTATATAAGCTTTTACATAAAGAGAATCCAAATAAGGCTCCGGTCACCTCTCCGACGGTTGATTCGGAGGATGAGGAGGAGCTTAGTCCAGAGGAACCGGATACAATAACCAAGGATAAGGATGAAAAAGAGCTTGAAAAAGAACATGCCGAGGCAGATGTACAGAAGCCGAATCCGGTTATTGTAGAGAAATCCATTGAAGCGGATATTAATGACTATATAACGATGTATGAAGAGATAAAGTCGATTGCCTATAACAGCAGTAAATCCATTGTCAAGGTATCCAGTATTATCAAGGAGAAGGATTGGTTCGGGAATCCGGTTGAACGGGAGGTTAAGACAACCGGACTGGTCATTGCGGACATGAATGGCGAGTTGTTGATTTTGGTGAGTCTCGACCGGGTAAAGGAAGCCAATAATATTGCGGTAGTATTTACCGATACGGTCAAGGCGGATGCGGTATTACAAGACTATGAAAACGAACTTAATCTCGCAGTTATTGCGGTGAAACGTATCGATGTTCCGGAGATATTTATGAACAGTATAACCGTTGCTGAATTGGGCGAATCCTTTAGTATTGCGAATGGGACACCCGTAATCGCACTGGGGAATCCGAATGGACATCCCGGTTCCATGGAAGTCGGAATGATTACGAGCCGCGGCAGTTCCGTAAGTATAACGGACAACCGTCTGGATTTATTTAATACCGATATTCTGAACAATGAAAACAGTGATGGAGTTATCGTCAATCTCAAAGGTGAAGTGATCGGTATTATAACCCGTACCCTAAAAGAGGATACGAATGAGAAGCTAAGCACTGCAATCGGCATCAGTAAGATAAAATCGATCATTCAGCGGATGGCAAATAAGGCCCCTAAGATATATTTTGGAATTAAAACCGAGGATATGACGGATACAGCCAAGCGCAAGCATGAGGTGGAAAATGGTATCTATGTAGAGGTAGTTAAGGCGAATTCACCAGCATTTGAAGCAGGGATTAAGAATGGAGACATTATTCTTGAGGTGGATAGTCAAACTGTAGTTAGTACGAATCGCTTCTACGATATTATTTCAGAATGCAAATCCGGGCAGGCGGTAAGTGTAAAAATAAAACGAACCTCAACATCTGCCGAAAAGGATATAGATATTAAAGTTACCTTAACCGAAAAGTCAAATAGTAAATAAAGGGAATTCTTTTTTCGAATAGAAATGAAATAGACCATATACAATAGGACTGCTGCAGTGATATTTCCTGGAAGCAGTCCTATTTGCATGCGCCCGGCATGGGAGCAATTGAACGGGCAAATAGCAAATTGCCCAGCAGCTTGCCTCTGCGATTCTATCAAAATACTTTGCCACATTAAGCAAAGATGAGTGTTATAAGCTATTTTAAGATTTTGTCAGGAATAGGATTTCATATATATTCATGTTCATTGTTTTTATATGACTTACGACACTCATATTAAGCAACAAATAAATATTACTTTATATATCCGTTTTGCTGGGGTATAATATAAAGGATAAAAACAGAAGTTTCCATAAGGAATAGAAAGGTTATGAAAAATGAGATACATTCAGGAATTAAGAGAGAACGACTATATTAAAAATGAGATATATTTGTGTAAAACAAAGCAGATGCTTACCGGGAAGAGTGGAAAGAACTATGTTTCCCTGCTTCTACAAGATAAAACCGGAACGGTAGATGCTAAAATATGGGATCTGAACAGCGAAACCGGGCAGTATGAAGCAATGGACTTCGTACATATTGATGCAAGGGTGACTACCTTCCAGGATGCGCTCCAACTGAATGTGAGCAGAATTTATAAGGCACAGGAAGGGGAATACTATCCGGAGGATTACTTTCCTATGACAAGCCAGGATATCGAAGGCATGTATCAGGAAATAAAGAAATTTATCAGCTCGGTAAAGGAACCGAATCTGAAGGCTTTATTGGAGCAGTTTTTCCTTAAAGACGATGAATTTATTAAAAAATTCAAAGGCCATTCTGCCGCAAAAAGTGTACATCATGGCTTTGTGGGTGGTTTACTGGAGCATACCCTAAGCGTAACAAAGATGTGCCAGTATTTTGCAGAAACCCATCCCATCATACATCGGGATCTATTGATCTCCGCTGCACTCTTTCATGACATCGGCAAGATGCAGGAGCTTTCCAGCTTCCCGGAGAACGATTATACCAATGACGGGCAGCTTCTCGGACATATCTTTATCGGAGCAAACGAGGTAAGTGCGCAGATCAAGAAGATGAGTAAGTTCCCAGTGAAACTGGAGAAAGAACTGCTCCATTGTATTCTGGCGCATCATGGCGAATTGGAGTACGGTTCCCCCAAAAAACCGGCAACAATCGAAGCGCTGGCTCTCCACCTTGCAGATAATGCGGATGCCAAGCTGGAGACCATGACAGAAATCTTAAATTCCGGGGATCCGAAGATGGAATGGATGGGATATCAGAGACTGTTTGAATCCAATATAATGAGAAGCACAAAAGAAGAGCACAAATAATAGTATGGGTATCAAAAGCCAATTTGTGAAATTGATTTCTTCAATTTGCACAATTTACGCATAGGCAAGATTAGCTCGATAAAAGCCGATTTTTAAACTCGACCTTGTCAATTTGCACAATATATGTATTGACAAGTAATAGAAACAAATTTCATTCGCAACACATTGCTTCTAAAGTGCTGCATAAAACACAATACTTGGATTGAAGTCTGTAATGGTACGTGCCAAAGATTTCAAGCAGTTGCATATTAAAATAGGTTTCCTATTACCCCGACTTTTATTTGATTACGAGCAAATTGAAGAAGGGGATTTGTTAGGAAGAGCTTTTGACACGCATACCACTAATGGAACGAAAAATATATAGTATGGAGAGCTTGCATGAAAACGGTAGTAAATAAGAACGATCTGGTAGAGATTACAATAGAAGATATCGGTTCGGATGGAGCAGGGATCGGAAAATATCAGGGCTATACTCTGTTCGTGAAGGATACTGCGGTAGGTGACAGAGCGGTTGTCAAAGTTATGAAAACCGGCAAGAGCTATGGCTTTGCAAGGATGGTGGAGCTGGTTAAGCCCTCTAAGTACCGGGTGGAGCCCAGATGCCCCATTGCTACAAAGTGCGGCGGCTGCCAGTTGCAGCATATGGATTATGCAAAACAGCTGGAGTATAAGGAAAACAAGGTAAGAAACTGCCTTACCCGAATCGGCGGATTTTGTGACATCCAGATGGAGCCGATCTGCGGCATGGAGGAACCTTACTATTATCGTAATAAATCGCAATTTCCCGTAGGAAAACGCAAAGACGGCGGAGCTGCCATTGGTTTCTATGCTGGCAGAACCCATGCCATCATTGATACCGAGCATTGCTATATTGGAGCAAAGGTTAATGTAGATATCCTAAAATTTATGCGTACCTTTATCGAACAGTATCACATAGAGCCTTATGAGGAGGAAACCCACCAGGGATTGCTGCGTCATATTCTGACCAGAGTCGGGTATCAAACCGGAGAAGTCATGGTATGCCTTGTTGTCAACGGCAGGGACATTCCCCATAAGGAAGAACTGGTAAAGGGACTGCAGGCAATTCCGGGAATGAAGAGTATCTGTCTAAATGTGAATCGATCAAAGACGAACGTTATCCTTGGGGAAACTATAGTGCCCCTGTGGGGAGAGACTTATATAACGGATTATATCGGTGATATCGCATATCGGATATCGCCGCTGTCCTTCTTTCAGGTGAATCCGGTTCAGACAAAGAAACTTTACGATATCGCACTTCAATATGCCGATCTTCATGGCGATGAGGTGGTTTGGGATCTATACTGTGGTATCGGAACCATTTCTCTGTTCCTCGCACAAAAGGCGAAGATGGTCTATGGTGTGGAAATTATCCCGCAGGCAATCGAGGATGCGAAGAGGAATGCTCAGATTAATAACATAAAGAATGCCAAGTTCTTCGTTGGAGCTGCTGAAGAAGTGCTCCCGGCAAAATATAAAGAGGAAAATATCCATGCGGATGTGATTGTCGTAGATCCGCCAAGAAAGGGCTGTGCGCAAAGTTTACTGGACACCATTCTAAAGATGACGCCAAAAAAGGTGGTCTATGTCTCCTGTGATCCGGCGACGCTGGCAAGGGATCTAAAGTATCTGTGTGAGAAAGATTATAAACTAGTGAAGGTCAGAGCAGTGGACCAGTTTAGCCATAGTGTGCATGTAGAAACAGTAGTGTTGATAGAAAAGAATACTATTGTTGAAATACAATAAATAATGAAATCGAACAATAAATAATGAAATCGTACAATAAATATTGAAATACCCTCTCAATAATGAATTAAATTATGTAAAAGTTCTTGGTGTTGAAATTCAATAAATAATGATATCGACTATTAAATAATGATATAGGAACTAAAATTTATAACGTCCCCCTTATGATTAGTTGCAATTTGTGCAAGTGATTTGAGGGGGATTTTTACGGCTAAACGAATTACTTAATGAAAGAGATAATTGATAAATGGATTAAGGAAGTATTGAGGGTAAGAGTAAATGGAATGCAAAGACGCAGATTACAATATAATGGGGAAACCAGAAGCATAAGAAGTTAATACAGAGTGAATATTTTAGACCTATTACAAATTTATAGAAAATGTGTATTTAATTTTGTCAATTTTAGTGGTAAAATATGGTTAGAAAAAATTTTATCAAATAAAAAAATTCCGAACAATAAAAGAAAATGAACTACTGATTATAGCAATAATGGGAAGTTGAAAATCAAATTGTAAGGAGGAGGTTTTATGGATTTCATTGCTTTTTATAACAGGAACGGAAAACCAATAGCATGGCTAAGCGAAGATAACTATACAACAATATACTTGTTTAGTGGAGAGCCGATTGCTTGGATTTCAGATGAATCTATTTATTCATTTTCCGGCCATCATATTGGCTGGTTTCAAGACGGTTGGGTACGTGATCATAATGGTGAATGTGTGTTTTTTACTCAAAACTCTATTGGGGGCCCAGCCAAGCCAGCTAAGCAAGCGTGTCCAGCAAGAGGTGCACGTTGGGCAAGACCAGCACGTGGTGCTCGAGAAGCACGGCCTGCCAGATCTGCTAGATCTACTTCATGGTCATCATTGAGTGATGAAGCATTTCTTAGGCAATAGCCTTATCATTGATAGGCATATGTTAGCAATAATGAGCAATACAGAATTCGGCATATTACACTACCGCCAAATGATAGACAGTAGAAGGAACGAGTTGAAGGTTAGACAAACAAGTTTGCACAGCAGATAATATTAATAATGAGTGAGATGGAGGAATGTACGTTGAGGAGAATTTATAAATTAAAAAAGCTCATAAAAAGCACTCGTTCCAGTATTCGCAGCAAGATACAAAAAAACGCAAAACAAATAATTTATTCAATTGTTTTTATTTGCGGAGTGGGTTTAATATACGTATCGTTTCTTGTAAAAGATAACTGGATAAATATTTGTAGTGGTGTTGGGACTGGGCTACTAACTTCTTTAGTAGTGAGCGTAATCATAAATGCCGAGAATAACGCTCGTGAGAAAAGAAAAAAAGACGAAGAAAAACGTTTTGTGTTAAATGATATAATTGAGATTAGCATAGATGTATATGAAGATGTAATTCATAGAATTAACGAGTTTATAACATTAACCGATGTAACTTATAAACCTGTGTATAAGCTATATGACGATTTTTCTACTTACAATCATTTTGAAGAACAGTTAAAGCAAATAGATATAACCGCTGCCTCTGACGAGATGAAGAAAAGATTAAATACACTCTTTAATTTTGATAACTACCGAATTGACCACCTTGTAGTCGAATTAAAAAGGTTGCCTAAACTAGAATACTTCTTAAGAGGTATTTTAACCGAAGAAGAATGCAATGATTTGATATCAAATTATGCAAATGATAGATATTTGGAATATGCGACCCACATACAAGATTTCTGGTATAACGACATAAAAAATAAAGATAAGTGTATTCGATTTTTAAGAATGACTATATATATTTGCTCTAAAACAATATCATGTTTTCTATATTCAAGGAAGAAAGCCGAAGAAAAAGAAAAGCTTATCCAAGAAAGAATTGCTCAGCTTTATTATGACGAAGTATACAGTAAAAGTGATGAATACATTGAAGAACAAATAGGACGAGCAGAAGCAGAAGCAGAGTATTTTACAGCGCACCCCGAGGAATGGGAGCGTCTGGAAAGACAGTTTGAGGAATTAATAAACGAAACTCCTGAAGACAGTGTACTGAAAGACTTATATTGTTGTATATGTGGTTTCAGTGTTTACGATATAGAAGAACTGCTTGCCAAATTAGATACGAAAAGTAAAAGAGCTATTGCATTTCTTAAAACAGAAGAAATACAGAAATCGCTTAAGAAAAAGCACAAATTACGCAAAGCAATTGTTGGTAAATTCGGGAAGGACTATTTAAATGAAAATATAGATAATACATAATAAAATGTAACGAAAAATGGGAATAACTGCAGTATACATGAGGTTTTAGTAATAGTTCTCATTTTAATAAATAGAAGCCATCTTTTCAACAATGGGGGGAATATGGATGGTCATATATCCCAAATACCACGCTCAGTTTTTATAATCAAATACCAGAAAGCCAAAAGAACGCAAACAAAGCTGCTTTAGCTCTGTGCGGAGTAAAAGAGATGGAAGGATTGTTCTCAAGACTTTGCATGAATCAGGGGATTAAAAAATCAGATATCTAAGAAGCTATTTTCGATTTTCAGCATAAAAAATACAAGTCTTGTTGTATGATTATTTTTTCTATGATTGATTCAAAATTGATACGATTACAACGGGACGAGGACAGGAATCCTAAGACAAAGAGAAGATATTTAGGTAAAAGAGCTGCTGATAAGTTACAAAAACATATACAAAATGAACATAATATTGAACAGAGGTTCTTTCTGCTGTTGGTTTATGAAAACCTTTTTATGTATATCCAAAAGGTATTTGAAGACGGCGAAGATTTTAAAAATCAACCCGCTGTTATCAATCGCAATTTCATTGATCATGGCATGTTAATGAGGAGCGTTAATCGAAAAGACTGCATGCAGTTGTTTTTGCTCTTATATAATCTAATAGAATTTTTGGATATTATAGATGATTGATAGGACTACTTACATGAGAATTTTGAGCAAACAATTATTATATCTTCTGTACATCCGAGCCAGAAGTCTACGGTACTTAAATGTATTACAACAAACAATTATAAGCAGACATGTTAAGCCTTTGGGGTGACGGGTACAAGACGTTATTAACCGCAATTTCTGTAACTAAAGGGGAATAAGTATGAAATATATAGATATTCATCCGCTGAACAACCTCATTATCTTCACATTATGTGTTTATAAGGTAGATGGATAGTTTAAGCATTAGTGATTCGCAGTAGTAATATATAGCAAACCAAGAGCAACCTATATGCAAAGTAGGAAAAATGAATTGTGGGATGCATTGGAGATAAAATACTTCGTAACTGGTGTTGATTGCGAAGTAAAGATTATTTATATTAGATGAGGTGAGAAAAATGGAAGTAATATACCGTACATTAGAATTGGATGAATGTAATAGAATAAGAGAAATGGACGCATCACAATACATAGCACGAGCTTGGCGTGATATTAATGGTAGTAGGCAACTTATTGAGATAAACTATCAAGAACCTGATTTCCCAAATGGTTTTGAAAATCATCTTACAAATTTAATTAACACAATTTCTACATGTGGAATTGTATTAGGAGCATTTTATAAAGAACATCTTGTGGGTTTTTGCAGCGTAGATAATAATTTTTTCGGAGATAAAAATAAATATGTTCTCTTAGACCAACTTTTCATTTCAAATGAGTTACGTGGCAAAGGTATAGGGAGAAATTTATTTTTTATGGCAGCTAAAATGGCTCAAAATAAAGGAGCAGATAAATTTTATATTTGTGCAGGTTCAGCAGAAGAAACTATAGCATTTTACTTTTCAATTGGTTGTGAAGAAGCAAAAGAAATAAATGAAGAATTATATCAGATGGATACTCGCGATTATCAATTAGAATATGATTTTACTAAACTATAGATTAAGTTTATTATGCAGATTGGATAATTTAAGTAATAGAGATTCGCAGTTGTCCACAATTGCGAATTAACTCAAAGGGGAGATAAATATGGAAAATAACACATTTAAATTTATATTAAAAGCTTTTGGTTTGACTTTCTTGGCTGTAACAATAGCATATTTTGTAATTGGCAGGCTTCTTGTTGCAGCGTTTGACTATTCTACAGTAGAAGCCTCATACCATTTACCAACTCACGCTTTATTAGTTGGGTTAATCTTTACAGTAATATTGTGCACTATACTAATTCTTGATAAGTTAAAGAATAAGTGAGTCAACACATTTGCTATCATTGAGATTGCGTAACTCAATTTATAAATTGCGAAGTAAAACGTACTTCCCATTATGTTTAATAGAGTGACACATGCATTAGAAGATAATATGATTCGCAATTGTATTATATTCTGAATAAATTAATACTTATCGCGGGAGGTAACATGATAGATATTTTATATGTAGAGATTAATGATGAAGTTGAGGAAAAGGTAATAGAGCATTTTGGCTCATGGGTAAGGGAATATCAAGGTATACAAAGAGGTGATGGATGCTATGCTATAGCAGCCATACATGACGATAAGGTTGTTGGCTGCGCTGCTATTCATCCAGCGCAATTTATACCTCCACTAGATAAATATTTTGATGCATTCATTGAATTAATAGAAGTAGATGAATGTTACAGGCGACAAGGAATTGGAAAACACATGATAGGAATTCTTGAAGAAAAAGCGAGAGAATTTGGATATAAACAAATCCGTGCATGGAGCAGCGAAGATAAAGTTGAAGCATTAAACATGTGGTATTCATTAAATTATTGTATGCGCCCTGCGGCTATGCTGGGGCAGAGCATTAAGCTAGGCTTTGAAAATCAACAAATAATTGGATATTACTATGCTAAAATACTTAATTAATGAAACAAAACATGAAAGATAAGCAATATTCTGTTTTACAATTATAAGCACATCACAATAGTTTTCAAGTGCGAACTAAAAATTATTTTTTATAATTTTACCGATAAATAGGAATTTGAAGATTATTCATATATGCGCAAAGCGTTTTAAAGGAGAATATAAATGTTATACGAAAGCACACCAACAATCAAAACTCCAAGGCTTGTCTTGCGTAAATTTACGGAGAATGACGCAGAAGCGTTATTTGAGATTTTGAGCGATGAGGAAGTAAACACATTTCTGCCGTGGTTTCCTCTTAAAAGCCTTGACGAAGCAAAGGTGTTTTTGCGGGAACGATTTTTAGCATATTATGATGAGCTTTCAATTTATCGCTATGCTGTTTGCCTCAAAGAAGACAACAAGCCTATAGGTTATGTTTGGCTTGCCAATAATGAAAGCAACGATTTCGGTTATGGACTTAGAAAAGAGTTTTGGCACAAGGGAATTACAACTGAAGCGTCAAAAGCGGTAGTTGAAAGAATTAAAAATGCAGGATATATCTATATTACTGCCACTCATGATGCAAATAATCCACGAAGCGGTGAAGTGATGAAAAAGCTTGGTATGACCTATAAATACTCTTATGTGGAGCAATGGCAGCCAAAGGGTTTTCCCGTCACATTCAGAATGTTTCAACTAAACTTTGACGGCAACGGAGATAGAACATATATAAAATATTGGGATATGTATAAAAATCATTTCATTGAGGAAAATGTGTAAGTAAGCATAATCCCCACTCGTTAAATTTCAATTTGTAGTTGAGTTAATTCGCATTCTTTATAAATTGTGAAGTAAAACGTACTTCCCATTATGTTTATGAGGGATAATTTTATGTTTCTGATATTTAAAAATATTTAGCAAATACAAAAGATAGAGAGGTATTTAAATGAAGTATTTTTGTGGTTCTATCAATCCAAAAGGGGAATGGGATATTTTTAATTTTACGAAAGGTGAAAAAGACAGTTTTTATGCACATTCTAAAATGGCTCCAGGTGATATTATTGTTCTTGTTGTTGGAAAGCAAGAACCCAAAATATTAAGTGGCGCTTATGCAATTCTTAAATGTGTTAGTGACCTATATAAGGAAGAAGAAAACGGTAAATTCCGAAACAGGATCAATGCGGAATGCTTATATCATAGCGGTCACACTCCCTTTATTACAAGAAATGAATTAGAGCATTATATTCATTTCCCAGTACGTGTTCCAATTCTAGTTAAGAGAAAAATAGAGAAATTCTCTGACTTATTAGAGGAATATTTGTGATAATATTTGAACTTTCCCATTATGATTATAAGCCATGATATTCAGTTGAACATCATGGCTAAAGGATTTGAATTGACGGCAGCTTGCAGTTGTCTCTCATCTACATGTGTGTAGATCTCCGTTGTTGCGATACTTTCATGTCCGAGAAGTTGCTGCAAAGAACGGATGTCCACACGCCCATATTTGTACATTAGTGTAGCTGCAGTATGTCTGAGTTTATGTGTGGACAAACCTTCTGGATTTATCCCGGCAGCAACAATGTGCTTTTTTACTACGTTCTGTATGGATCTTGTTGTCAAACGTCCTCCGTTACGTGAGATAAAAAGAGCATTTGTATTGTATGTCTTAGAATTCCGTATAGAGAGCCATTTTGTTATTGATTGTTTGACAGCTGGAGTCATAAAGATTTTACGCTCCTTATTACCCTTTCCAATGATGGATAAGATATCGGATGTAACTTGATCTACATTTAATGATTCTAGTTCAGATAACCGCAAAGCACAGTTCAGAAAGATTGTGATAATACAATTATCTCGGGTAGAACTCGAGCTGGATTCTATTAGTAAACGTACCGATTCTTCAAGAGTTAAGCATCGGACGATTCGCTTAGGTTGTTTGGGAGTTTCTAATTCTTCGGCAATATTGTTATTTATAAGATGAGCTTTGGTTTTAAGATACTTCCAGAACTGGCGAATGGATACAATTTTTCTTGTTCTTGTACCAGGTGACGAATTAAGGGTATCTTGACAATAGGCTAGAAATGCATACATATCACCAAGAGTAATTGAACCAATGAATTCAATATTGACATATTGAAAATTCGAATGTTCATGTAATCGGCTTACATCAACAAAGTGAAAGAATTGTAAGAGATCCAAACGATATTCCAGTATGGTATTCTTGCTACGACCCTTAATTGTTACGAGATACGCTAAGTACTGCTCAACGAATTTGCATGTTTTATTTGATTGCATATGTGTACTCCTTTTTCAAGAGTATTACCATATATATCGTATATCACAATCATGTAAGCGGAATAATGGGAAGTCTAAATTATATATTAATAATGAAAGGGGACATTAGAGTGAAGGAAAAAATTGCTTTTTATGATGAGTATTTTTCATTCCCTGCTTTTGATGATATGAATAGGGCTCAAAATTTTAAAGATACTTATATCCGGGAGAAGGTATTTACTAATTATATTTATAAATTTATTCCTTTTACAGAAGATGAAGAGTTAAACGAAACAAAAATTCAACTCATACGGGACAAAAAACTTTGGGTCAGTAATTATAAAAATTTTGCAGATAAAAATGAAGTATCTGTACGATATAATTTGCTCAAAGTTTCTGAAAAAGCTCAAGTACCTTCAGATAGCATCCGCTTTCTTATAGATACAGGCAAACAAATGAATGATGTCTCATGTTTTACATACGATATTACACCTTTCATGTGGAAATATTATGCTAATAATTCAAATGGATTATGCTTAATATTTAAGTTGATAGATACAAACAAGTTCTTTCCTGTGATATATTTGGATAAGTCTGAATTAGATTTTACAGATGATTTAATTCATGCCTTTCAAACGCATGATTTCAAGTATATATCTAGACTTTCAATTTTACCATGGGTACTTAAGGATAAAAATTATAGACAAGAAGATGAACTTAGATTTTTATGTGGTGATATATACGATAGCGAGGATGGTACCATGGGAGGCAGGATTGCCCCCGATAAAAAGGAACTGCTTGGTTATAAAGGAACGGCTTATGCTTACGAATATGCGGGAATTAAGTTATCAGATATTCTGATAGGTAGTAATTGCAAAGATGATTGTAGAAAAGAAATAATAACTTTATTGGACAAAGATAAATGACCTTACACCAAGGCTTTATCTAGTCTATTTGAACTTCTTATTATATTTATAATTTTTATGTTTAAAGAACTGTAATGAAATACAAAATTTTAATTGATATTAGAGGGTGTCGTTTTGTTAGATACTACGTTATTCAATGTAAACTTACCATCAATAGCAATAGCGAAAATGAGTCATTAATCTTATCAGGGTGTCGTGTAGTACTACCAGAGAAGATTGAATATTCAGAACTTGATGAACTAAGTTATTACACTCTAAACTGTAATGATTATGATTATGGCAGAATGGATATTGAACTTAACTTTGAAAATGGATTTAAAGATCCATATTTTAAATATTATGTTCAATGTGTAACTATTAGAGCTGATAAAAAAGCTATATGTAAAATAAATAGAAATCGTTCTAGAGAAGTACTAAAGCTTAATAATTTTACAAAGATTACAAAAGAAGGGAAATTAGCATTAGGCATAAGCTATTACTTTAAATCATTAGCCGAGCGCTCTTTGCTTTTACAATGTAATTCATTTTGTATTGAAGTTTTATAGCTTTAAAAAGGAAGACTAATGTTTATGGTTTCATGTGTAGGGTTGATCGTGTACAGGAGGACTGGGTAATAAGCGAGGGAAATACATATCGAATCTATCGTCATACAAATATCAGAACCCTTCTGCATTAGACTATAAATTATTAAGCTTAATATTACTTTGATAAAATAAATCAATTTCACAGTATGTTTATGAAGCAAATAAAGAGAGTAATAGAATAATATGAATTCGGAGAAAATGATATGGCAAACGAAATTATTCATATATATGGAGCATCCGGTTCTGGAACATCGACATTAGGAAAATATATAAGAGATATGTTAGGATATTTTTTTATGGATACAGATGATTATTTTTGGCAACTAACAAATCCACCTTATACTAAAAAAAGAAATATCGCTGAAAGATTAGCAATGATAAAAAGCGATTTTGAAAAAGCTGATAGGGTAGTTATATCTGGTTCACTTGTTGATTGGGGAGATGAACTTATACCTTTATTTACACTTGCTATTCGGTTAAAAACGGATACTAATATACGAATAGAGCGATTAAAAAGAAGAGAAAGAGAACATTTTGGTTCGAGAATTGATTTTGGTGGAGATATGTATCAAGACCATATAGAATTTTTAGAATATGCTACTGCTTATGACAATGGAGATATAGGCATGAGAAGTAAAGCAAAACATGACGAATGGGAGAAATTGCTCCGGTGTAAAAACATTACATTAGATGGAAATGATAGTTTGGAATACAATTTAGAAATAGTAAAAAGATTTATATAAATTCCAATTTTCAAGACAGCTGAACTTCCCATTATGTTTATAATGCGAAATATGAGTTATTTATAAACTAAACTATATGGTAGACAATATATTGGTTTTGGCAAATTTAAAACTAATTATATTGTATTAAAGGTTTCATTTTAGTAAATACTTTAATTGCCGATTCGGTGTTAGTAGCTATCCTAACTTGTCGGGTTAAAAGCGCCTCTAATTAAGCTATTCCTGTAGGCGCTTTTATCATATATTTATAACGAACTGATTGATTTTATTTTCTGCTATAATATAGTTCTTTATTTAAGAAAATTTGATCGTGATAATATGAACGAAAATGAAATAAAAAAGGAGATAAGAATAGCTGCCACTCAACAGCGTAATGATGTTATGAACTATAATAAGGAACTGCATGTTGAGGAAGTCAAAAAAGGTGTTTTTGTTGTTAGAGAAAACTAAAAAAGTATTCACCTAAAACCAAAGCCTAATGAAGTATAGGAAATTCCTATATTTTTTTGGGCTTTATATTTTTCTATATGCAAAATGTGTCACATATTAGTTGAATTCTCTTCATATTCTATGCATTGTGACCACAACACCAATACTGTCTTCCTAGGTTGAATTGTTTGCCTCACAACATTTATTTGTTGTGCCAATTTCTCCTGTGATAACTTGCTTTTAATTCGAAGCAGAATACAGTATATTGTGTCTATCTTGTGTATAAATGATTTTCAATACTATATATAGTATTATGTATTGACATGTAAAAAATTGGATGATATAATCCGAATATGAAACCTACAATGATATAAAAGGTAAGTGATAGGAGCTTTTTATGCCAAGACGAAAAAATAATTTAACAAAAGAGAAAATCGTAAAGTTGATTAAGGAAGGGCGTGGCCAGGGTGAAAAAGAAAATTATATACCATGGTCACAAATTGGAGATTTTTCATCTTTAGGAAGAGGGAACCGTGTTAATGCGCCTAATAGTAAACGAGTTCATCATTTCCATAGCGATCTTGAGAGAGATTATTTCTTTTATACAATTTGGAATGATGATGTTGATGACCTCCGGGAACAATATCCTTTGCGTCCAGCCAAAGAGATCATTAGCATAGCCAAAGAACTGCATTATAAGCCACCAAAACCATATAAAAGTGGATGTGATTTTATAATGTCAACTGATATGTTTGTAACAATAAAAATAAATCATAAAAAAGTTGAAAAGGCATACTCAGTAAAGTATAAAAAGGATCTCAAGAGAAAACGGGTTTTAGAAAAGCTTGCTATAGAAGAAACATATTGGGGATATCGAGATGTACCTTATGAAATTATCACAGAAGATAGTTTCAACCGTATGGCTGCACGCAATATTTCATTCTTGTTCTCTCATGCGATACTAAAGCCTGAGATAAGTGAGGAGGTAATTGACCATATTTATAATGAACTAGTTGATGCAATTTTTTATCATAAGGACAAAGGGGTACGATTATGTGAAATTTGTAAGGGGATAGATATAAATAAAGGATATGAAAATGGTTTTACTTTAAGATTTTTCTATTATTATGCTGCTTTAAAAGATATTCCTATCAAACTGGAGCACTTAATTGTTGGGACATGCATAATTGATGAAGTAGTTGACTTTGTAACCTTCGAAAATATGATGAAGGGTGAGATGGAAAATGGAGATATTGTGTAATCAGATCTATCAGGATAGAGACAGCAGCGAAAAATATAGAATTTTATATGTTAATGCTATAGATAAAGAAGTAACAATGATTAAATTGGGTGGAGCTAGTTTGCCGTATCCTGTTGACCTTTCAGAAGTAGAATATGAAATTGAATCTGGTCTATTAACATTAATAATTGAACATGTAACTTCAGTTAATATAGAAAAATTGACTAAGGCACAAAAGCAAAAAATTGAAAATGAGTGGGCCATTATAAAGAACTTTGTTCAGAATATACCGTATTGTTATTATGGGACTGAAAGAATAAAATTTCTCACTTATGTAACACAGGAACTTGGTTTAAATAGAGTGAAGGTGCAGCGTATTTTACACAACTTTTGGGCGGGAGGTAGTGTTAAGGCCGCTTTAACACCTGATTACCATGCTAGAGGCAATAGAACGGAACTTGGAAAACGTGGTGATAAAGTATTAGGTAGAGCACCGGCGAAAGAAGATCCTTTGAATAAACGGAAGGCTTTAAAGCCTAAGGATATATTAAATATTAGAATTGCTATAAAACGTTATTATAACAAAAATATTTCAAGAACATTGATAGATGTTCATAAACAGATGTGTAAGGATTTTTACACAGATAAGAAAACAAATAAGTTGCTCTCGACATACCCAACATATCGTCAATTTTACTATAATGCATTAAAATTCAGAAATGAGGTTACCAGAATTGGTGAAAAAGCTTATGCACGTAATCATCGGGCAATAACAGGAAGTTCGGAGAAAGAGGCATTTTGTCCCGGAGAAAAGTATCAAATAGACGCAACGATAGCGGATATTTATCTGGTAGCTACTTTCGATAATAAACAAGTTATTGGCAGACCAGTTTTGTATTTCGTTACAGATGTATACTCCAGAATAATTACAGGGTTTTATGTTGGAGTAGAAGGACCTTCATGGATAGGTGCAATGATGGCACTATATTATACATTCATTAATAAGGTTCAATTATGCGAAAAATATGGCGTGAAAATCACTGAGGAACAATGGCCATGCCATGGCTTACCGGTCTCCATTTTATCTGATAATGGTGAATTAATAAGCAAAAACAGCAATAATGTTGTTGAGGAACTGGGTATTTATTTGCAGAATACTTCAGCGTGGAGACCTGATTTGAAGGGTATTGTTGAACAAAGCTTTAGGTTATTAAATTTGAGTACTCTATCAACACCAGGAAAGATACAACCGGATTTTAGAGAACGTGGTGCAAAAGATTATCGTCTTGATGCAAAATTAAATATAAAAGAGTTTACTAAAATAGTAATAAATTATATTTTACTATATAA
>SVEA01000207.1 GCA_015057615.1 Lachnospiraceae bacterium
GATGGGACACTTTCTAAATCAGGTATAGAAAGTAAAAGGCATGTTTTTCAGTGATGAGAATGTGCCTTATTTTATTTGCCGCTTTCATGGCTGATTGTGCATTATTGAAGATATGTAAAGGTGGCATTTGACATCATAATCTGCAAATATCTGTAATAAATGACAGAGAGGGATAAAGATATTTAAGAAAATAAATATCCTGATTTACATTATGGAGAAGAATCTGATAATAGAATAATAGAATAATGAATTACGATTATTTAATTGAATAATTTTACAATTTGTCATAAAATGAAATAAAGTATTGAAGTTATTTATTTTAGGTCGCTAGAAAAAACATATTTGAAGAGGGTGATATGGTTGAAAACTCAGTGTCGCAGATCATGCAACAACTACGGGGGCTGGAACGACATATAAGGTAGTTGTATTTATATAATATTTCTAATGTAGAAAGAAATTATCTAGAACTTTAGAGAATATGGAAAGAGGCTTTTGGGTGAAGAAAATCCAGTTTTGTATGAAGACAAAAGAAACCCAATGACATCAATTTTGGGTAATTTTGTTACATTGGCATTGGATGCGGTGTCAGGGAAGATATCTCCTCAAAATCCTGATTTGCTTAAGTATCAATTTTTAATGTTAAATTTGATGTGTAAAACACCGTTCATGGAAACAGGAGAATGAGTTTAGAATTCTATATCATATAGCACGTCTAAAGGAAAATGGAAAGAGGCTAACTGATATAGAAATGGGTATAAAAATGAAAGCAATATATATTGGTAAAAATTGCAGAATTCGTAATGAAAAGAGATTGGTGGATATTGCTACTAGGCTTAAAATTGAGATATATCAAATGAGTGTTAGTAAACACAGTTCATATTTTGATATGAGTAGTGTTACATATAGATAGAAAATTCCCATTATATTTATTAAAAGATGGGCTTTATTAGGGAATATAGGTTCACAGTTTTCCAAGACAGCAGCGGAATTAATTTTTAATATATAGCAATCAAACTTACCGGAGGATGATATGAATGATTTCATATATTAAAGCAACAAACGATGATATAGAATTACTTATGCAAAGTAGACTGGAGATGTTAAAAACAGTAAATAACTTACCAGAAGATTACATATTTTCTGAGGAATTGATTAAGTGTAGCAGAGAGTATTTTAAAAATGGCAATCAAACAACTATATTAGCAATTGATGAAAAGGTGGTAGGATGTGCAACGATATGTTACATTGAGATAATGCCTACTTTTTCACATCCTACGGGAAAGAGAGCACATTTAATGAATGTCTATACCAGCAGACAATACCGCAGACAAGGAATCGCATTTCAAATGTTAAGTTTGTTAATAGAGGAGGCAAGAGAAAAAGGAGTCACGGAAATAAGTTTAGATGCTACTGAATTAGGAAGAGAATTATATAAAAAACAAGGTTTTGTAGATTCAGGTGAATGTATGATATTAAATTTGATATAAAATTAAACCTGAATATTAGAATAACTCTCTGTGAAATTTATCGCAATGACGAACTTTCTGTTATAATTATAAAAATAGGCAATTGCGAAACTCAAAATTAATTTATAAGTAGAAAGACCTCTATTCTATTTGTAGGTTCATTTAGGCAAAAAAAAAGATGTAAGATAAAATTTAAGTCTTGTAATGGTTATATTATAAAAGTGATTAAGATAAGAGAAAGTCACAATTATAAATTTACCTTTAACAGTAATATTACAAAGGGATATGTCACGGCTGAAATACAGGACATAAGTAAAAAGATATTGTTGCAGTTAGACAAAAACAACCCTGAATCAGTTGTAAATTTAGAAAAAAATATCGATATTATCTTGTCCTAAGGTTTGAGAATGCAGACGGTGAATTTGAAATTAAATGGAATTAGAACTACCTATTACTATGCAATTACAGTGTTCTTAAGGGGCATTGAAAGAAGCTGACGATGCCGCTCAGAAAATCAAGGAATCGATTAGAAAGTAAGAATAATTATTGATGAAATAGGTCTATCGTTACAGTACCCATTCAGTTTATTTACAAGGAGACCCCACATGCAAAAAATCAAAATTACCGTAATGAAACGAACCGTCTACACTGATCTTATTGCACAATATGAAAATCCTATTTCTCACGCCTGTGATATGGAGGTGGGACAAGTTTTCATTGCCAATAGATGGGAAAAACCAATGGCTTATGTCAAAGTGCATGGGACAGTATGTCACCCTTTGTGATGACCCTTGCTCACGGCGGTGGCAACTTTTACGACGGGTGGATGAAGAACGAAAAGTCTGCTATGATTTCTTGTAACGACGGATTTCGTCCCGTCAGCTTTTATATTGAAGTAATAGAATATCATATCTACCATATTACAACAAAGGAGCAAAGTGCACTACAGCACCTTGCTCCCTATTTTTTGTTACTTGTCAAGTAACCAATCTATTAAATTCAAATGCCTTATGCCATTGAAGTTTGCACTCTTTGGAACTTCGTCTAAGGTCAGCAATATTTTAGGAAAGTGGTCTTGAATGCTCTCCAGTGGTGAAAGCTCTCGCTTTAAAGTTGTTTCATCTAAAACCGATGCCGAGATTTGATAATACTCTAAGCCATCTGAATTTTTGGCAACGAAGTCAACTTCTTTTTCAGAAAGTTTCCCGATGTTGACTTTATAACCTCTGCGAACAAGTTCAAAATAGACAACATTTTCAATTAAATGTCCTATATCTGAAGCACCGGAGGAAAGCATCAAATTACGAATGCCTGTATCAACGATATAATATTTGCCTAAGGTTTTAAGGTGTTGTCTGCCCTTGATGTCGAAACGGTCAACCTTATAAAAAATATAGGCATCGCACAAGGCTTTTATATAGCTGTCAATAGAATTTACAGATGTCTTTCGCCCTGCAGAGTTTATGGTGTCGCTAATTTTCTTTGTAGAAACAGGACTACCAATACTTGATGCCATTACTTTTACAATGCTTTCCAAAAGTGATATGTCGGTTATTCCTTCTCGTTTCGCTACATCTTTCACTAAAATGGTATTGTAAATTCCGTCAATGTAGCTTTCCATAATCGGTCCATCTTTTGACATTGCAGCAAGGTATGGAAACGAACCAAAACGCAAATAATCAGCGAAATGTTCTCTTGTTGATTTATTGCTATCATTGTTTGCAATTATATATTCCTTGAATGAAAGTGGCAGCATATCTATGGTTACATATCGTCCCGAAAGTAAGGTTGCAAGTTCACCCGACAGCATATAGGCATTGGAGCCTGTGATATATACATCGGTGTTTTCCTTGATGAATAGGCTGTCCACTGCCTTTTCAAAATCCTTGCAGTTTTGAATTTCGTCCAAGAAAATATAGGTGTATTTATCTTTGCAAAGTCGCTCTTTGATATATGCATACAGCTTTTTATAATCCAACAGTTCCTCAAAATCCAAGTCCTCTAAGTTGATGGATATAATTTGTTCAGGCAGAACCCCTGTGGATAATAGATAGTCTTGATACAACTTAAATAGTGTAGACTTACCACATCTACGAACACCTGTAACAACTTTTATAATTTGTTTTTCACGCAAACTGATAAGTTCACTTAAATATTCTTTTCGCTCAATCATGAATAACACCTCATTTCAGTTTCAAGTATAGCAAAAAGTTATTTGAATGTCAAAGTTTTTTCTCTATTAATTAAAAACTTTATAATTCGACATATTTTTTATCATAGTATTAATATTCAAAACTTCAATCTCTCTATCGTAATCAGCTTTAAAAATCCTCCCAGTGCCTCGTGGACTGCATAATCAACTTGGCCTTCAGTTCCCGGAGCTGGAATATCTCGTCAGCAACGTTGTCGTAGGCATCACGGTTGTTGGCTTTTTTCAGGAGCTCCTTCTGCAAATCCAGTAGTCTGGCATCAATGTCAGCAGTGGAAGCGGAGGCATCATTGCGGATGATTTAATATTGTAGCTTTACTTATCGGTTCGTGTATAGAAGGTCGTTAATGGCATTTCGCACCTGTTCAAGTGCAGGAATTTTATCATCGGTAAGATGAATCCGGCTCTCAAAATTTCAAGAGCCGTATGCCTTAATTGGGCACGTACGGATCTGTGGGGGTTGCGTCTAGCAATGGGCGCTTCTACCCGACAAGTTGGGACACGATCCCTTTAGACACGGAAGGTTCACCATCATAGTTAAACAGAGGAATGATAGCCTTTATAAAGCAAACAAAGAAGATGCTTTATAAACTATACCTACTTTTAGCTATTCAGTACAAGATACAATGACTGTCATACACTTTTAGCTCTGTTTATAGAGGTAACTATTTAAAGAAAAGCCTAAAATATCAATGCTTTTGGGCTTGATATTATAGGAAGAATGAGTTCCTTTCTAAGAATAGAAGAAATAGTACTGACCGATACCTTGATATTTGCTTTTTCAGCAAGTAATTCTGAATAATGAGTAAAATTGCAGTCACAGTACTTTGTACGATATAAGTCCAAGATTAACGGCTTAGTATCTGCGAGAAGGGTAATAGCCGGCTGCCTACCCCGGTTGCCATGAATGAACCGTTTAATCCCCCAGCTATGCTGGGGCGAATAGAATAATCAGTAGTGTTACGTATGTTATAAAAAAGCCTCCTATGTACACTGATAAAGGTGTCGCAAGCCAATATCAGAATAGGAGGCGGTCCTAATGGACAGTTCTACTTTATCACATACAAGGTGGAAATGCCAATACCACATTGTATTTATACCTAAATA
>SVEA01000208.1 GCA_015057615.1 Lachnospiraceae bacterium
CCTTATAGGTATGTCCGCTGCTACCGAAGGTATCATTTATCCCAACATACTCAATCGGCTTACATTCCTTACAAAGCACCTCAGAGATTGCACTACCGAGACCTCCGACAATACTGTGTTCCTCTGCAGTCACTATTGCTTTACAGTCCTTCACCATATCGATGATGGCTTTATTATTTAAAGGTTTGATTGTACTAACATTGACAACCTTAACAGAAATCTTATCCTTTAACTCATCTGCTGCCTCCAATGCTTTACCAACCATGATACCTGTAGCAAACACTACAATATCATTACCTTCCATTACAACACTGGGAGTTCCGATAGTGAACGGTTTCTCTTCCGGAGTAACATTTTCATAATCATTCCTATTCAGCCTGAGATAGCAAGGACCATCTATTTCTATCATAGCCTTAACTGCCTGTACAGTCTCATTGGCATCGGCTGGGCAGATAACCGTCATGTTGGGAAGTGCTCTCATGATAGCCATATCCTCAATCGCCTGGTGGGTTGCACCGTCGCCAAAATCGGACAAACCGGAAGATGAACCGCAGATTTTAACATTCAGCTTTCCGATCGCTATTGACTGACGTATCTGGTCATAAGCGCGACCTCCTGCAAATACAGCAAAGGAATTCGTAAAAGGAATCATACCTGTTTGAGCCAGACCCGCCGCCACCGAGGTCATATTTGCTTCTGCGATACCCATTTCAAAATGTCTTTCCGGATATGCTTCTTCAAATAATTTACCCATGGTGGAGCCGCCAAGGTCAGCATCCAGAACCACAATCCTATTATCATCTTTACCTAACTGCACTAACGTATTACCATAAGCAATTCTTTGATTTGTATATGCCATTTTCTTATCCTCCCTCCTATGACAATTCTTCCAGTGCTTGTTCATAGGTTTCTTCTGTCAATATTCCATTATGGTAGCTTACTACATTCTCAGCAAAGCTTACTCCCTTACCTTTTACTGTATGAGCTACAATTACTGTTGGTTTATCTTTAACAGTGTCTGCCTGATCTAACGCTGTTAGAATCTCTTCCATATTATGACCGTCGATCTCAATCACGTTCCAGCCAAAGCCTTCCCATTTAGGGATTATAGGAGTGGTGTCAAATCGGTCTGTTATCCTACCATTTGCCTGCAACTTGTTATGATCTATGATAGCAACCAGATTATCCGCTTTGTAAGCACTGGCTGCCATAGCCGCCTCCCATATCTGACCTTCCGCCATCTCACCGTCACCAACCAAGACGTATACTTTTCTATCAATTCGATCAAGCCTCATTCCAAGAGCCATACCAAGACCGATGGATAACCCCTGACCTAAGGATCCTGTGCCTGCTTCTATACCCGGAGTTTTTAATACATCCGGATGTCCCTGTAAATAGAAACCAATTTCCTTCGTTTTCTTTAAGTCATCCACAGGAAAATACCCTGCTTCTGCTAGTGCTGCATACTGTAGAATTGCTACATGGCCTTTACTTAACAGGAAACGATCCCTATCAGCCATCTTTGGATTCTTCGGATCATGTTTCATTTTATAAAAATATAGTGCTGTTACGATATCCGCTGCAGAATTTGATCCCCCGATATGTCCTGCTACTCCAACTCCTATGCTGATTACAACATCCTTTCGTAGTATTTTTGCTTTTTGCTTTAAATCATCAATCAATTTTTTACTATAACTCATTTTCATCCTCCTTTATCCAATGTTTATATAAAAAATGCTTATGTCATTTTTATTAAAACTCTTTGTACTTATAAAAATCAAAATCTACGTAAGTACCCAATCCAGATAAATCCTGACAGCATATTCCAATGAAGGCCTTCACATCGGTATATATCAGATAATAGATCCCATTGCTGTAAGAAAGGCAGGGTGCCCAGATACCGCAAGAGCTCTGATTTCCGATCATGTTTAATTGAGATGGTTTTTCTAAAGGATGACAGATTAATTCCCAGTGGATTAAATCCGTAGAATGGTGAATTTGTACCCCTGGAAACCATTTAAAGGTTGAAGTCGCTATGTAATAATCGCTCCCCACCCGAAGAATGGAAGGATCCGGATTAAAACCGATATAGCAGCAACTCATGTTTTGGTGACATCCTTGAAAAAGCAGAAACCAGAATAACTAATAGTATAATAATCCAATATTCCGAAATTCCCTTTTTCCATCTAATCTCTTTCGTCTGCATTCCAACCCCTACCCAACATGTGATTATACTTACTAATTATTAATGTAATTAAAAGAGTAGCCTTGATTTAGCAATGTAGCATTCTTTTTAATACATCTAAATATCCCTGATTCTTTATGCAATTCTTAAATCTAAAAACTTCTGCAATCCGTTCTAAGTCATCTTCGCTATAGCCTATAAAACGTTCGCAATATGCTGTTTGAAGCATGGATCCTGCGTAGCCATTAAGTGCTCTATAATTCATTACATAAGAATTAGAATATCTATCTATTCTCTTTTCTCCTATTACATCCAGAATATAATCAGACAGTACTTTTGACTTTTTCCTTCCTTCAGCTACGCCGGTATAATCTGCCACAAAATTTTCAGCTCCTAGGATACGTTTCTGCTCTTGAATAGGGCGAATAATGTTCATATATTCACTATCGGGATCTAAATACACCCATCCCATGATTCCTGGATCTTTATAAGTCCAAGTGGTCCAATGGATACCATAAGTGTTATATATATCTAATTGATCCTCCATGGATTTAAGACGGTAATGAAGCTCCTCTTTAGAGCCATGATATTGTGAACCAAATTCTCCAACCCATAGCGGAACATTATATTTTTTTGCAAACCTAGTTCCCTCACTGTTCAAAAATACTGCTTCTTGTTTGTTCTTGTCCCAGTAATATCCATCATAATATCCGGGGTAAGCCCCTGGTCCAAAACCCGGAGGAATATAATTGTGTGAACTATACACCAAATTCTTTGAAAATGGCTCTTCCAATCCTGCAAAATTTCTTGAATAGTTATCTCCTTCTAGAAATATAATATGTTTACTATCTATCTTCCGAATAGCTTCTGCAATTTCTCGATACAATTTATTAATTATATCCCAATTCGATTTGTAATTTTCATAAAAGTTGTATGCATTCTCTCCAAAAGGAGTTCCAGTAGACGGTTCATTCATTAGATCATACCCAGCTACAACATTTCTATCTTTATATCTGCGAGCGAACTCTTCCCATAGACATATTATTCTCTCTTGAAAATGTCTTTGAGTCCAAAGAAGCGAAGCTCCTAGCTCATTGTCGCTATGCCAATGGCAATTCTGCCATCCGGCTAAGGCATGCATGTCCAAAATAACATATATACCGTATTTTTCACATATATTAAGAATATTATCAAGACGTTTAAAGCCTTCTTCTTTATATTTAAAAGGTTGCATATCATCTTCAAAATGTTTATAACTTAGTGGCATACGAATGCAGCTTGCACCAGTTTCTTTTATAAATGCAATGTCATCCTTCTCTAGAAAACAATCTAGAATTTTATCAAAAAACAGTTCTGCTTTTTCTGCACCAATTGTTTTTGACATCTCATATTTTAGACCACTTTCTATTCCGGGGTACCCATTAATAAAGTCTTCCATATTCATCCATCCACCAATGCATGTTCCCTTTAGGTGTATTGAATTACCTGATTCATCAACTACTTACCGTTTTTTACCTGCAACAATTTCATATTCATTCTCCTAGTATTAAAAAAATTAGTTTACTATTTTCATATCACCCTTTAACAGCACCTTGGGTCAATCCGTTAACAACTTTTTCCTGCGCACAGAAATATAGAATTATTACCGGTAACGATCCTACTAAAATTGCTGTAAGAATAGAGGGTATATTTACTGACTGCATTCCGTAAAATTCTCTTATACCTAACGGCAATGTCTTTTTAGTAGTACTCGTAATAAGTACATTTGCATTGATAAATTCATTCCAAATATTTAGAAAAGTATAAACTACTATAGTGGATAATGCTGGTCCGGACAAAGGCATAATGATATTTGTGAAAATTTTTATAATTCCGCATCCGTCAATTATACCAGCTTCTTCAATTTCTGTTGGTATTTCTTTGAAAAACTGTGTAAGTATAAATACTGCAATTGGAATATTATAACTAACGTAGGGACCTAGTAGACCTACTAAGGAATCCGATAATCCAATATTACTTAATAGTGTAAAAGTTGGAATCAATGTAGTATGGACAGGGATCATCATACCTGCAATAACAGCAAAATAAAGTATATTTTTTCCTCTGTATTTCATTCTTGCAAACGTATATGAAATCATAGAGGACACTAGCACAATTAATAAAACGCTAATTGTAGATACAATAACACTGTTTAAGAAATACCTTAGAAAATCAGGTTTTAAAACTGTTATGTAGTTTCCCAAAAATATTTTTTTGGGAAGCAACCAAATATTTGTAAGATAATCATTCATGCTTTTAAAACTGTTAATTATGAGAAAAACAAATGGAAAGCCTGTTATAATCGCTATTGCAATGCAAACAACATATAAAGCAGTACTCCGTAGCTTTCTAACCAATGATGTACTCATGTTATTCCACCTCTCTTCTATTGGTAACAAGTAAAAACAAACATGCAATGACAAAACAAATAATAAACATACTACCTGCTATAGAACTGGCATAACCCATCCTAAATTCTGTAAACCCTTTTTTATACATATATGTCGCCATTAGTTCAGTAGATGTATTTGGTGTCCCTCCCATCATTACATAAAACAAATCGAAATATTTTAACGAACCTACTAACTGCAACACCGCAGATGAGCGAATGGTGGGCATAAGAAGGGGAAGTGTTATCTTCCAAAAACATTGTATTCCATTAGCGCCATCAATTTTAGCAGCCTCGTAAACTTCCGCCGGTATATTAGTCATTCCAGCCTTAATGATAATCATATAAAACGGTATAAATTGCCAGCATATTACAAACAAGATGGATGGTAAGGCTGAACTGCCTGTCAAAAACGCAACACTTTTTAGCCCTAATTTTTTCAAAATATTATTCATTAGGCCGAAATATGGATCATAAAACAGGATCCACATAATACCCGTTGCAACTGTAGATAACAGCATTGGCATAAAAAATACTGTACGGAAAAATCTTGTTCCTTTCATTTTCTTATTAATTAATACTGCCAGCATTAATGCACCCGGCATCTGAATGGCTAAAGATACAGCAACAAGTATAAGATTGTTTTTCAGTGAGTTCCAGAAATAGGTGTCTTTAAGTAACTCAAGATAATTGTTTAGCCCAATAAATTCCATATTAGCACTGATACCTTTCCACTCCATTAAACTATAGTAGAAGGTTCTAATAATTCCAATAACATTAAATGTTCCATAAAAAAACATAGCTGGTAACACAAACAGTGCTATAATTCCAATCCTTTTAATTTTCGCACTCATACATTTCTCCTTTGCTGCCAATAAGTTTATATGAGGCATAAGTTCTCACCTATGCCTCATATGTATTGATTGACTTATTTCTGATCTAATTCTTGAGCTAATGCTTCCATATCAGAGGCAGCTTTTTCCGGTGTTGTTGTAAGACCAAACAAGTCATAGGTTGTCTGTTTATGTAAGTTTCCTAAAGCAGGAGGTAGGAATTGATCGTAAAAATTCTGCATATATGATGAGTTAACTAGCAAGTCTTCCATCAACTTTAATTTTTCATCTTTTATTACTACTCCTTTAACTCCGGTAGTAATTCCTGAACTATCTGACATATCCTGAGCATATTCCTGGTCAGTCAGATACTTTACTAACTCCATTGATTCTTCAGGATACTTAGTAGATGCAGATATAGAATAGCCATTACCGCCTCCAAGAATTTCACTTGCACTACCTTTTGCACCTTCTATAACAGGGTAATTAAATACCCCAAGCTTATCATAAATATCTGGCTGTTCTGACTTACAATTTGAGATAAAGCTGTTAGTTTGCACAATATGAGCAGCTTGCTCAGTATAAAATAACATTCTGGAACCACCGGTATCATAGTTGATTCCATTACAACCTTCTGGATAATAACCTTTTTCTACCCATTCTTGAATCTTCTGTCCCGCAAAAATGAAGCTCTCATCTTCAAATGTAGCATTTCCAGTCCTGTTGTATGCATCTAGGAATGTTTGAGCGCCTCCTGATCTAAAGATAACCATATAAAGGTCAATGCTCCAGGCCACTGGCTAGCGTTACCAAGAGCAAAAGGAATATAGCCGTTCTCTTTAAGTATTTCACAGTTTGCCTCAAGTTCTTCAAGAGTCTTTGGAATTTCCAATCCTAAATCTTCATAAATCTTAGTATTATAATATACCGGAGCAGCTCCTGCTCTAAAAGGTACAGCCCAATATTTGTCATCAATTTCAAACAAGGACAATGCTGAATCATAGTAAATGTCTGAAATTTCTTTAATATCTTTATCAATATCTAAAACCTTTCCTTCATCCACAAAAGACTTAAGCCAGCCTCCACCCCAGGATACAAAAATATCAGGTTCACCGCCTGAAGCCATGACAGTGTTAATCTTAGTCTTATATGGATCGTTTTCCATTGGAACATGTTCGACCTTTACATTTGGATTAGCTGCTTCAAACCTTGCTATGCATCTTTCAACCACTCCCAGACGTATCGTATCGTTTTCGATATGCCACAGTGTAAGCGTAATCTTTTCATCTGATTTCTTATTTACGTTGTCATTAGTTTTGTCAGTTGTACTTGACATTTTGCTATCTTGTTTTGAACCGCTACAACCTGTTACCATGCAAAAAATCATTACTACTAGCATAAATAACACAAGTACTCTTTTTTTCATAACCAATCTCCTCTTCTTCTTTTGGTAGTGTCAAGTCTGACACCCCTGTTTCTTTCTTAAAACCTTATAAACACTACCTCTTTTGTTTTTGATGTCGATTTCGTTTATTTAATCAACATACTTTTTATTATATATGGATGAAACTTTTGATAAAACTGACTATGTTAAGATTTGGGAGATAATTATAAAGTAATAATTTAAGATCGGGGTAAAATTTTACGATAGCTGTTTTCTTCTTCTATATTC
>SVEA01000022.1 GCA_015057615.1 Lachnospiraceae bacterium
GCTCAGCTGGATAGAGCGTCTGGCTACGGACCAGAAGGTCGGGGGTTCGAATCCTCTAGCACACGATCCAAGTATAGTTTTTACCTATCCGTTTTGAATAGGTAAAAACTTTTTTTGTATTATCGGATAAAATATACTTGATACAGGATAGAACTAGGAAGATAGAAAAATCATTAATGGTTTACGATTAATATAGGGTATGATATTATTGGACAAAGGAGGTTGAATACGAAATGCAGAAAAGTGAATTCTTAAATATACTAAGACATTCCTTAGAGGGTGAAATTGACCCAAATGAAATAGAGCAAAACATACGTTATTATGATCAATATATCGGCAATCGTTCCGGTGACGAAGAAGAAAGAATATTAGAGGAACTGGGAGATCCCAGACTCATTGCAAAGTCAATTATAGAGGCTGACAGGGCTGCCAAACAAAAGGAAAAGACGAATAGCGGTTATGCCTATCAAAATTCTTATTATGGATATCAAAATCAAGAATCTGAGAATAGTAACAGCCAAAGAAAAGGTCTCAAATGGTATCATAAATTAGCTTTTGCTGCGATTGTTCTGTGTATTATTATCGTCGTTTCTATCCTGGGCAGTATTATGTTTCGAATAATATTTACGATAGGATTTCCTATTTTAATTATTTTGCTTCTTTTGATCTTATTTCGAAAACAATAAATCTAAGATTTATGATTAAATAACAGCGTAGTGAGCATATACAAGCTTGCTTGTAATATGCGATCGGAGCGAAAGATCACGGACTGTTTTTGTTCTTGATATAATAAAAACGAAATGGGGAAAGGCAAGCTTGCTTGTAATTTCCTAGTGGAGTGACAAGATCATAAGTGTTCTTTTTGTGATACAAAATGAAACGACCGCAAGGGGGAGCCAAGCGGTCGTTTCGATGAGGGGAGTATAAATAATTAATAAGGGGTTATATATTGTACCTGAGGATTTAACCACGGGTACAATCCTATTATAATACAGAAATTTTTATTATGCAATAATTATATTTTGTAAATAAATGCAACATTAATATATTTTAACAAAATGGCCTGCTATTCTTTATATAAAATAGAATCAATGTATTTTCTGCATGTATATTAAAAATAAAAAAAGTAAATAATAAGCATGTAATAAAAATATATATTTCTTTTAGGAGGCCATTCTATGAGTAATAATAATAATTTCCGCGACGTAAGAGATTCCAACTCATCGGACTATACAACAGGAAGCAGCCGTAACGTGGGCGAAAGCAGATGTGAGGATTCGACATCCCGCGATGCAAACAACAGAAGTACAACAAGCAAATACAACACAAGTAATACGACATCGAGAGACGCTAATTCAAGTAATACGACATCCAGAGATGCGAACTCAAGAGGTGCATCAAGTAATACGACATCGAGAGATACAACTTCCCGTGACACAACATCCAGAAATACAACATCACGTGATACGACATCCAGAGATTCCTCAAGAAGTACGTCATCCAGAAATGCAAACCGTAGCAACAGCTTTAGAGATTTAGATGACCTTGATAATAACTATTAATTCACACGACCTTTAAAGGTAAGAAGGCTTCTTAATGAAGTCTTCTTCTTTTTTTGATTTTTTATGCGCATATATGACAGGAATGAATAGAATATAGGGGGAGTATATTTTGCTTATATTTATAGGAACGGTGGTGGCAAGCAATGTCTTTTGACAATATAAGAACGAATGATATAAATAGGTATATCGGCCAGCCTGGCGTGTTGATTATAGATTTAAGGGATCCACACGAATTTGCTGCGGGGCATATTCCGACAGCAATAAATATTCCGTACGAAGATTTGGAGGAACAGAAAAGGAACCTATCAAGAAATAACCTGCTTATATTTTACTGTGACCGGGGAAATATCAGTTTGTTGGCGGCAAGGGATATGCTAAAAGAGGGATATCATATTAAGAGTTTATTCGGCGGTTTACGGGACTATCGGGGTGTTTTAGAGAGAAGTTAGATAAGATGCCATTGACGTAGCAAGGAAAGAGCTTTACAATGATTTTAGCAACGGCAAAAATACGGAGGTTAAAATGCATAAATTCGAATATATTTCACCGTGTCATTTTGGACTTGAGGCGGTTTTAAAAAGAGAAATTATAGATTTGGGTTTTGAGATAGTAAAAGTTGAGGATGGTAAGGTAACCTATACCGGCGATGAGAATACATGCGCAAGAGCCAATATATTTCTTAGAACAACAGAGCGGGTGCTGCTAAAGGTAGGAGCTTTTCAGGCAGAGACTTTTGATGAACTGTTTGCGAAGACAAAGGCACTGCCTTGGGAGAATTTCATACCAAAGGACGGAAAGTTTTGGGTTACAAAAGCAAGCTCCATCAATAGTAAATTATTCAGTCCGTCCGATATTCAGTCGATCATGAAAAAGGCAATGGTAGAACGGCTGAAAAACGTGTATAAGATTGACTGGTTTGAAGAGAGCGGTGATGCGTATCCAATTCGCGTAACGATTCATAAGGATGAGGTCACAGTGTGCTTGGACACCTCAGGGGAATCTTTACACAAAAGAGGCTATCGAAAGCTCATAAGTAAGGCTCCGATTTCTGAAACTTTAGCTGCGGCGCTAATTATGCTGACTCCTTGGAATAAGGACCGGATTTTGATAGATCCGTTCTGCGGCAGCGGAACCATACCGATCGAAGCAGCGTTAATCGGAGCAAGGATCGCTCCGGGAATTAATCGAACCTTTCTCGCAGAAAATTGGTCCAATTTGTTTTCCGATCGTATATGGTCCGAAGCAAGAAAAGAAGCGAAGGACATGGTGCGAAAAGATATTACGATGAATATACAGGGCTACGATATCGACGGGGATATTATAAAAGCAGCAAGGCAGAATGCAAGACTTGCGGGAGTGGAGGAATTCATCCATTTTCAGCAAAAGCCAGTCAGTGATTTAAGTAACAGTAAGAAATACGGTTTTATCGTTACCAATCCTCCTTACGGAGAACGTTTGGAAGAGAAGGCAGCGTTACCGGAGCTTTACCGTGAGATCGGTAGGGTATTCGGCTCTTTGGACGCCTGGTCCTATTATCTGATCACCTCTTATGAGGATGCCCAGAAATATATCGGAAGAAAAGCAGATAAAAACCGCAAAATTTATAATGGTATGATTAAAACCTATTTTTATCAATATATGGGGCCGAAGCCTCCCAAAACAGGCAAAAAGCCCAGCATTCAGGGTTAATATTTAAAATTTGCAAAATGTAAAAACCGGTGGTTAGGAAACTGTCCTATAAGGAACGTTACGTTTTCTAAATCATCGGTTTTTTCAATAAGGTAAGTCACTTAATAATTTGCCGTATTTTGTCTGCTTGAACGTATATTATAAATTCTTTTCAATATATTGAAGGATATCGGAATATACTTCCTCCTTATTCAGTTCATTCAGTAATTCATGTCGGCAATCCGGATAAAGCTTTGAGGTAACATTTACAAAATGTAATTTTTTTAAAACAGATAAATATGTATTAATATCCTTTCCATACCCTCCGACGGGATCCTTTAATCCGCTTATTATGAAAAGTGGAAGTTCTTTTTTGGTTTTCCGAATCAGCTTTTTCTTTGACGCATTCGATACTAATTTAAGCAGATCATGATAAAAGGATGCGGTACAAATAAATCCGCAGTATGGATCATGGACATAAGCTCCGACTACGGTATGGCTTCTGGACAGCCAGTCATGAGCGGTACGGTCGGAAAGCATAGTATATTTTTTATTGCCGAACATAAGGTTATTCATAAAAGGAGAAGGATGTCTTGCATCCTTGCATTTTACAATAATGGAGGATAAAAAAAGCCCTGCTCTGGTCTGAAAACCGGATGGAAATGTAGTCCCGGATAGGATAACTAAGTCAAAATTATCATATGTCTGGATGACATTTCTTGCGATTAAAGAACCCATACTATGTCCCATTAGGATCAATTTGCTGCAACGGTTATTCTTACGGATAGCTTCACTGACGGTTATGGCATCCCCCACAACCAGCTGATATCCCTTTTCTGCTGCGAAGAACCCAAGATCCTTTATCATCTTATCGGTTCCATGACCCCGATGGTCGTAGCAGTAAACATCGATTCCCTGATCAACCAGATAAGAAATAAAGGGATAATATCTTTTTTGATGCTCTGCCATACCATGTAATATTAACAAGCTGGCCTTTGGCTTATCCTTGCTGCTAAAATAACTGACTTTGGTAATATACCCGTCTTTTTGCTTTACAGAAATATAATTTACATCATACATTAAGGCATCCCCTTATCAAAGTAACAATAAAAACAGATGAAATAATTATACTACTATTATATAGATATATTTGCCAGAAATCAATGTTTTATATGCCATAATACAACTTATATTTCCAAATAAGAATAAAACATGCTAAAATATACAAATAGGTATAAAAGAATATTGAGAATAAAAGGGCATTAATATATAATTTAAATTAATTCAAACGATTTTGTCCGGTTAAAAAAGATTGGTAACAGGGGAGGATATCCATGAATGAGACGTTATTAAAAAGAATGGCAATGCAAAGTGTTGCCTTTATGCTGCTTGTCATAACGATGTCCTATGCTCTAACAAGATATCAATCAATTAAAATTGAAGCCAGTAATAAAAAGGGGATTGGTGTAGAGGAGAGTTACACCCCGGTCCTTATTTCTTCTTTTTCGGATCATGCAGCGGATACGAAAGAAGCATTAAAGAGCAGTATTCGGCCTGGATTTGATGGAATCATGGAGGCGGTTGACGAGAATATTATTGCACAATTGAGCAGCCGTTATATAATTATAAAAAAACCGGCAGGGGATTCTCTCAAATTAAAAATGGAGGATCTGTATATTACGAAGAGTATCCGCATTACCCTATCCGGCTTGTCTGGGGATCAGATCAGCAGTGCGGGAATAGCAAGAGTGAATAATAAGGAGCTTTTTACCGGAGATCCGGTTTTTACAGAAGTAACCGCCGATTCTATGATGGAGACGGAGGGTGCGGTTGAAACGGAGATTACAAAAGATTATGGCAGCGATATCGTTCATTCGGTAACGATCCATACGGCTTATGATGCTTCTCATAACGATTATACAGCAGAAATCCTGCTGGAGTTTGATAATGTTTATGTACACATTCTACAGGAGGATGACAATTATTATTATATCGATTTAAGAAATCCCAGGGATGTCTATGATCGAATTCTGGTAATCGATGCCGGCCACGGTGGTAAAGATGCGGGGGCACTTTCAAAGGATGAAAAATATTATGAGAAGAACATGAACCTGGATATCGTATTGCAGCTGAAAGAATTGCTAGATCAGGAGAATATAAAAGTATATTATACAAGACTATCCGATGAAACGATTTTTTTAAGACCAAGAGCTGCGTTAGCGAATGCAGTCAATTGTGATTTCTTTGTTAGTATTCATTGTAACGCGAATATGGCTACCGTGCCAAATGGTTCCGAAGTTCTATATTATGACAGGGAATTCGAGGGGGTAAAATCGAAGAACCTAGCGCAGATTTGCTTGGATGAGCTTGCCAAAACCATACCGATGAAAAATAAAGGGCTAGTAGAAAAAAAGGATAATGATATTTTTATCTTGAAAAAAGCTACGATTCCTGCCATTATAATAGAAGTTGCTTATATGACGAATCAGAATGATATGGAATTCTTAAGCAGCAGCGATAATAGAAAAGCTGCAGCAAAAGGGATCTATAACGGTATTATGACGGCATATAAGACGTTAAAGGCAGAAGACTAGCAATTAGGAGGCAGTATGAGAAAGATTATCTTTGCAACTACAAATGAAGGCAAAATGGACGAAATACGAGAGATCCTAAAGGATATGGATATCGAGCTATTATCCCTTAAGGATGCAGGGTTAGATCCGGATATCGTCGAGAATGGCAAGACGTTTGAGGAAAATGCAATTATTAAAGCAAAAGCAGTTATGGAGATGACCGGAAAAATGGTTCTTGCAGATGATTCCGGATTGGAGGTAGATTATCTGAACAAAGCCCCTGGTATCTATTCCGCCAGATTTCTAGGTGTAGATACACCGTATTCTATCAAAAATCATTATATCTTAGATCAATTGCGCAATGTAAAGGGGAAGGATAGAAGTGCAAGATTTGTCTGCGTGATAGCGTTAGCATTGCCGAAGGGGGAAATAATAACAAGAAGCGGTGTGGTAGAAGGAGTGATCGCTGACAAAATAAGCGGAGCAAACGGATTTGGATATGACCCGATCTTTTATCTTCCGGAATATCAGTGTACCACCGCCGAGCTATCGCCGGAGCATAAGAACAAAATCAGCCATCGAGGAATTGCATTGAGCGCGATGAAAGAAGTTCTTAAAAAGCACATATCGTAAAGAAACCAGGTGAATATTATGAAGGTGCTGATTGTAAGTGATACGCATGGAAGAGACCAATATTTGTTTGAAACCTTACAGAAGGTAAGGCCGATTGATCGGATGCTCCATTTGGGTGATTTTGAAAGGAGCGAAGAGGACATCAGAGCACTTATCGAATGCCCGGTTGAATTTGTATCCGGGAATAATGACTTTTTTAGTGGAGTTCCGAGGGAGAAGATTCTCCGTATTGGGAAATATACGGTTATGATGACGCATGGACATCGATATTCTGTCAACTATGGTACGGATTTTATCCGTGAGGAAGCAAAAAGAAATGGTGCGGATATCGTCATGTTTGGACATACCCATGTCCCGAGCATTGAATTTCGTGATGGTATCTGGGTAATCAATCCGGGAAGTATCTCTTTACCAAGACAACCGGGCAGAATTCCTACCTATATTATTATGGACATAGATTCCAAAGGTGAGGTCCATTTTACGTTAAATTATGTCAAAGAAAACCGATGGCTGCCATGATGGAAATACTTCTAAAGGGGCTATTCACCATGTTTTACTATAAAATGGCATGAACTAAAGGAAACAGATAGAAAAGTGAAAAAAGTTTCAAAAAGCTGTTGACAAGAGTAGAATGCTATTATATAATAAATCTTGCGTCACGGCAAAAGGGCAAAGAAAAAACCTGGGAAGCATGTGATAGGCGGTTCACTTAAGTATATATTGTAGCCACAAGATACGATATGTGTTATACTGCATAGTGATCAATCGGGGTGTGGCTCAGCTTGGCTAGAGTGCTTGATTTGGGATCAAGAGGTCGCAGGTTCGAATCCTGTCACCCCGACGCAAAGGACTTTGCTAAGCAGGTCCTTTAAAAGAAATTTGAATAATATATACAATTGATACACAAAATAATCAAATAGTAATTATATGCGGGTGTAGTTCAATGGTAGAACACTAGCCTTCCAAGCTAGATACGTGGGTTCGATTCCCATCACCCGCTTGATATATGGTTAGATTTAATTAACTGTATTATCTATAAAATGTGCTAGTAGCTCAGTTGGATAGAGCAATGGCCTTCTAAGCCATGTGTCGGGGGTTCGAATCCCTTCTGGCACATTTTTCATCTATATATGTAAGAATAGAATATGGTGGGTATAGCGCAGCTGGTTAGCGCGCCAGATTGTGGCTCTGGAGGCCGAGGGTTCGAATCCCTCTATCCACCCTATA
>SVEA01000209.1 GCA_015057615.1 Lachnospiraceae bacterium
ATATCCGAGACGCTTGACTGTTAATGCGGCGTTATTTCCTATTTCGAAATATAGCTTTACGGCGTTAAGTCTTTCTTCATGAGTATACATGGACAACCTCCTAGTTGAAAATCAGGTCCAGGATTATGTCCGCGCCCCCAATTTACTTTTTCAAAGTGGAATTTACCTTTTCAATTGACCATTGTTACTACTATTCCTTGCATTTTACTACGGATTACGACAATTTAAATGGTTAAATAATGAAACGTTACTCATTATGTTTTCATTAATTGATGATACCCCGGGAACTGCACACCGGTCAATACTTTATGGTTCAGTTTTCCAAATACTGCAATATGCAAAAGGTAATTGCCGATATCACACAGCAATATCAATTGACGGACAAGCAGGTAGCGCAGAATAAAGTACTGCTTGGAATGCTGGGGCAGAGTGATGCGCTACCTGGGTTCTACCAAAAAGCAAATTATGCGGTTTGTTCGTCTGGAAGGATTGCAATGGTGTAAAACGGCGATACCATTTGGAATTGGTATGGGAATGGTGATTGTATGGATATTATGCGCGCTTTTGAAGTTTTTAAGTCCCGGCTACTTTGCTGAAATGCCGACCTTTGGTATCAGCTGGATCGGCATTCTGTCCGGTATTGCGGTAGGTGTTTTTACGGTACTTTTAGCTGCCAGATCTCCGGCAAAAAAGGCGGCCCGGGTCTCTCCGCTGGCAGCGGTTTCCGGTAATGCAAATTCTGTTCAACCTGCCCGTACTGCGGCAAATACAACCCTTTTCAAAGTGGATATCTCTCTTGGTATCTACCATGCAAAAGCAAGTAAAAAGAATTTTCTTTTGATGGTTGGTTCCATTGTCTTTAGCATCGTACTGTTTCTCTGCTTTTCAACAGCAGTTGATTTTATGCACCATGCTCTCAAGCCATTAAAACCGTGGACGCCGGATATTTCCATAATCAGTGCGGATAATACCTCTCCATAGATAATCAACTGGAGGAAACCTTGCAGGATAATCCGAAAGTAAAACGAGCATATGGGCGAATGTTTGCCTATGATGTTCCGGTAAAAATGGCTGGACAAGATAAGTTAATTAACCTGATTTCCTATGAGGAGCATCTGTTTTCCTGGGCAAAGGAAACCCTAGTGGAGGGTTCTCTCGATGATGTAGTGCAGAAGGATAGCAAGGTCCTGACGGTTTATAACTCAGAAAGTACCCTGCATGTCGGGGATGTACTTTTACTTGATTTGGGGAAAGGACAAAAGGAAGTTGCTGTGGCAGGGCTGCTTTCATCCAGTCCGTTTGATCTTGTAAAGGATGTTGAAACAGTAATTTGCTCGGAAGAAGCATTCCGTCAGTTGACTGGCAAAACAGGCAATACCATCCTTGATATCCAGCTTTCTAATAATGCAACGGATGATGATGTAAATGCGATCCGTTCCCTGGCAGGCTCCAATGCGAAGTTTTCTGATCAGCGTGCAGGTAATCATGAAGTAAGAGGAGCTTTTTATTCCATGACACTGTTCATCTATGGTTTTCTGGTGATTATTGCATTGATCACCATATTCAATGTTGTAAATAGTATTTCTATAAGTGTATCGGCTCGCATGAAACAGTATGGCGCTATGCGTGCTATCGGTATGAGCGGCCGACAGCTGATAAAAATGGTTACAGCAGAGGCTGTCACATATTCCGTTGCAGGCAGTATCGCAGGATGCATTCTGGGTTGCCGCTGCATAAGTTCTTGTTCGAGATAATGATAACCTCTCGTTGGGGCGATCCATGGCGACTTCCGTTAGGAGTACTCGGAATAATTGTGGCAATTGTTATTATTACATCGATTTTAGCTGTGCACAGCCCAGCAAAACGAATTCATAATCTGTCTATTATTGATACAATCAATGCGCAGTAGAATATAACATCCCATCGGCAGCAGTATATAAGGCAATCGCTAAAACAGAAAATTCTTTCCATTTGTAGTCGATTATAGTATACTTAAATTATACGAGAAATTTTGTTTGGAGGAAGAGCGAAAGATAAATTACTTTTCCTCACCGAGTTTATGCCAGCGCGGAAACCACAAACTCCAGATGCCATAAAACCGCGCAGAAATGAGGTTAAGAATGAGCGTCAGCAACGATAAAAGTTGTATTAATCGGATATTAAGCTCCTATAATGAATTGAATAAAGCAGAGAGAAAAGCAGCAAAATATATATTGGATCATCCAAGAGATATCGTTCATTTTTCCATTAAAGAATTAGCGGAAAGCTGCCAAGTCAGTGAAGCAACCATCTTTCGCCTATGCAATTCGCTTGGCTATAAAGGATATCAGGATCTTAAAATCAATTTAGCAGGCTCTATCATAAAACCCATTGAGAATCTTCATGAGAGTATTAATGAAAATGATGATTCCTATATGATTATGAATAAAATATATCGTGCAAATGTCGCCAGTATGGAAAAAACGTTAAAATTAAATCCGGCGGAACTGCTTGACGAAGCAGCTAAGCTCCTGCTAAATGCATCAAAGATTATGTTTTTTGGTATGGGAGGTTCTTATTATCTTGCGGAGGATGCGTATCATAAATTTTTCCGTACGGGTATTCCGGTGGAAACCAGTTCCGACTCTCATTGGCAGGCAATGTATCTGTCGAATGCCAAAGCGCAGGACGTCCTGTTCGCTTTCTCTAACTCTGGGAGTAATAAGGAATTGCTGGATAATATTAAGCTTGCAAAGGAATACGGAGTGAAAATCATTTCCATTACGAACAATAAAAAATCCCCAATCGCGAGCTGTTCAGATATTAGCTTTGTTTCCTATGGGGAAGAATTTATGTTTCGTTCGGAAGCGATGGAATCCAGACTTTCTACATTAATGATAACGGACTGGCTCTATATGAGAGTTGCACTGAAAAGGAAAAACGAATATCTGGAGAATATCAGTGGAATTCGGAAGGTTATCGCAACGAAAAGATTGTAAAATAATATCAAATATCAAATCTTAAAATAATAATATTTGCCCATATTTATGAATGGTTGCTGTGTATCTCTGGCGATATGCAGCAGCCAAATTTTTTGCAACTGTTTTGATATGATTTATACAAGCGTTAATTCATAAATTCTCCTATAGCATTGAATTAATACAAATGCTAATTCATAAAATATAACGCACGAAAAGCATATACTAAAATTATATATATTTCACAAATATTTATAACCATACATCTGATATATTGACATATTTGTTTAATGGAAATATAATGAAATTAACTTAGAAGTAAATACAAACCGAAATTTAGTATTTACTAAAAAGTTAATACACGTGTATTGGAATGTAGAAATCTTGGTAGTGTCAAATGATTTATGAGAAAACCGAGTCAAAAAAGAGGCTCAAACGAACCTTGAAAACTGTAGATATTGATAGCGAATAGCTCTCCGAGGGCTTAGGGCACTGCCCTAAGTACCCGCAAGGGACCAGTCCCTTGA
>SVEA01000210.1 GCA_015057615.1 Lachnospiraceae bacterium
ATATCCGAGACGCTTGACTGTTAATGCGGCGTTATTTCCTATTTCGAAATATAGCTTTACGGCGTTAAGTCTTTCTTCATGAGTATACATGGACAACCTCCTAGTTGAAAATCAGGTCCAGGATTATGTCCGCGCCCCCAAGGGTGGAATTTGCTCTTTCAATTGAGCAAAGCAAAAAGCGTAAAAACCCAAAAATCCCTCTTGACATTATCAAAATTATGACGTATATTATCTACTAACTTAATAAATCGTAGTATAAGAAAAAAGCTGTGATAAGAAAGAGTAGCAATTACGAAGACTTACAGAAAGATGCCGGTTGATGAGAGGCTCATGGATAGTAATTGTGAATACATCTTGGAGCTTCGCACCGAACAATTCGTTTAGTAGGATGCGACGGGAGCCTGCACCCGTTACAGTGCTAAAGTATCTTACGAAAAGTAATGTACTTGATAAGGTAGGTAACGTGAGTTACTTATAAACTTAAGGTGGTAACACGAGATGCTTCTCGTCCTTTTGGAAACAAAGGGGCGTTTTTTTTATCCTTTTTTCATAGCAGCTTTGCTCTTATATTCCTTGTATCATACTAACACCCATGCTTTTTTGGCATAAATCCTAAAGAATAGCTGCTTTTGCTATTCTTCCAAATTCTCTCGCATTTAAACGAGACTTTTTGCTCGCGGTTTTTTAGCGAGACTATTCACACTAATTTAAAGGAGATGTTGATTATGTTAGAACCAAAGGAACAAATACGTATCATAACAAAAGGTGTGCAGACACTGGTAAATGAAGAAGAGCTGATGGCAAAACTGGAGAAATCCTGTAAGACGAATCAGCCGTTAATTATTAAATTAGGTCTTGATCCTTCTGCACCCGATATTCATATCGGTCATGCTGTTGTCTTACGTAAAATGAAGCAGCTGCAAGACCTCGGGCATAAGGTAGTGATCGTTATCGGAGATTTCACGGGTAAGATCGGGGATCCTACCGGTAAGGCCAAGGGCCGTGTGGCATTAAGCGATGAGCAGGTAAAGGAGAATGCCGCTACCTACTGTGAACAGATTTTTAAGATACTGGATAAAGAGAAAACTGAAGTACGGTTTAACAGTGAATGGCTTTCCAAGCTTAGCTTTGAAGAGGTTATTCGCTTAGCCTCCACAACCACCGTGGCAAGAATGCTGGAGCGGGACGATTTTCAAAACAGATACCAGAATCAGACTCCGATCGGTATCCATGAATTCTTCTACCCGCTAATGCAGGCATATGATTCCATTACCTTAAAGGCAGATATTGAGCTGGGTGGAACCGATCAGACCTTTAATATCCTGATGGGACGTACCCTACAAAAATCCATGGGACAGGAGCAGCAGATCGCCATGTTTATGCCTATCCTGGAGGGTCTGGATGGCGTAGAAAAGATGAGTAAGAGTCTTGGTAATTATATCGGAATATACGAGTCTGCCGAGGTTATGTTCAAGAAGGTCATGGAGGTTCCGGATCATTTGATTATCCGCTACTATGAACTGGCTACCGACGAGCATCCGGATGAAATCGATAAAGTTAAAAAGCAGCTGGATGCTGGAGAGAATCCGCGAAACATAAAGTATCGTTTGGCACAAATCATTACCGGGCTGTACCATGGGGAAGAGGACGTTAAGAAGGCAATGGAATACTACGATACCGCTTTTACAAAGAAAGCAATTCCCGACGATATTCCGGAGCTGGTTATTGATCTGGAAAATGACACTTTAAATGATATTATTCCAAAATTAATGGAAATGGAATTTGTAAAAAGCCGCAGTGAGTTTATTCGCTTATTAAAGCAGGGCGGCGTACAAATGGATGGAGAGAAATTGTCTTTTGATGATCTTGATAAAGTACTGATCTGTGATGATGTTTTAAAGATCGGGAAGAAGAGATTTGTTAAAATAGTGAAGTAAGGAAAAAGCGTACCGGATATCCTGCACACATAATCTCTAGACATGAAAATGCTCCTCCTATGATAACAGTTTTATTATTTGACTGTTTACCATAAGGGGAGCATATCCTTTTTCTAGCTTTCCTGCCATTTTCTAATTAAGCGCGTGACGGGATTTACATTCTATCCCTACTAAAAACCACTGATAGAAAGGGGTTCCATCTTATTCTATTTATTCTAAAAATCAAATCGGTATGTCATAAAATCATAACGTTCTTGCATAATATGAACTTCCAGGTTTTTTACTCCTATTAGCTCAAATCCGCAGTATTCCAGTACCTTTTGCGATGCCAGATTACTTACTTCTGCAGTTCCTACCAGACTTTTTAATATCAAAATAGGATTTCGCCCACGTTAATACAGCTTTTGATGCTTCCTTCGCATAACCCTTCCCGCGATAGTCTTCTAAAATTCCATACCCCATTTCAGGTACATGCAAATCATCATGCTCATTCAAGCTTATAGTACCAATCAGCGCATCTGATTCTTTCAAAAAAATACCGAAGCAAACATGGCCATGTTCAATATCCATTCTATTATAATTCGATAAGTGCCACTCAAAGAACGGTCTGACATTATTTTTCTGCAGCTGCCAGCCCGGGCACAAATCTAATAGTGTTTGAAACTGTAGAAAATCCTTTTCTTCAAATGGTCTTATGTATAATCTTTCTGAGCTTATATAAATTGACGGAGCACACTGCCCCAGTCCGAAATGATTTGATAGAATTCTCAGCACTTCATCCTTTGTATCCTTGACTGCATCGGTTCTTACTAACGTAAAAAAACCACTTCTGGCATATTGGTCATAGTTCTCTTTGCTATTCACTTTAGCCAGACATGCCTTAAAATTCTCCATTGTTTTTTGAGGAAATTTTGATTGCATAATCTGTTCTCTTATAAAAATCTTATCTGGGTCATCTCGGTCAAAAAATTTCTCTACCGACATTTCCTGTGGTGACAGCATAACAGCCACCTGGTGATAGCCTGCAATTTCATGCAATATATCAAGAGGTATATTTGTATCCGCAATTACTTTCTTGTTCTGAGAAATATAAATCAGTTCCGCAATTTCAAACTCAGCCGCTTCCTGTGAACATCCCTGTATCCATTTTTCATATTCTTCTGGTGTTCTGTTTAGGAATTCCTGCCAACCATTCATTGTCTTAAAATAACACAAATTCGGTTGACGTTCTGGCACTATAATCTCATCTGCTACCCTGGAGTGATAATTTTCTCCACAACGAACCAATCCATATTTTTCTGCCAGCATCGCTACCATAGTTGACTTACCTGCATACGCTGTCCCTGTAATAAACATCACATTTCTTAAGTAGTGCTTAAGAATACTATTATCTATCTTCATATTACGGTCTCCTTTTTATACAACAAATAAACCTATGCTTTTTGCATAAGCTATTCTGACTATTCGTTAATTAAAACTCATTAGCGTATTCTATTATTGTTGAATAAAAAGTGACACCACATGCTGACTTCCTCCAAAATTTTATTTTGTATCTCTATATCAAATCTTTAATGAAATTTTCTTCTGTTAAGTTAAATATTTTATTGCTTCTTTTGTAAAAAACGCAGTAAGTTATATCAATAAACTTTAATTCAGCGCTTTTGCGCAACATATCATTTTCATTTATTGTACCAAATCGCTAGCGTGATGGC